>JAJYDG010000014.1 GCA_021777675.1 bacterium
GTTTATACCAGCGGATTTCTTTTTCCGTAATGCCATAATCCAAAAACCACTTCCAGCGATCTTCTTTCCACGCATCATATTTTTCCTTCATCATATCGGGATGCAAAAAATATTGCATTTCCATTTGTTCAAATTCTCGCGTGCGAAAAATAAATTGGCGCGCCACAATTTCATTGCGAAAAGCTTTGCCCGCTTGCGCAATTCCAAATGGCAATTTTTTATGCAAAGAATCAAGTGTATTTTTATATTCCAAATAAATTCCTCCACAAGTTTCCGGTCGCAGATAAACCACATTCTCTTCTTTCAACTCATCAGTCGGCGAACCAATATTTGATTTCACCATCAAAGAAAAAATTCTCGCAGGAGTAAGTTCAATTGAACCGCAATTGGGACATTTTAGTTTTTTCTCCTCGCGTAGCTCATCCAGATTTTTATTCAGCTCTTCAATCGGAGTTTTATCATCAATAATCACGCCAAACTCTTCCAAAAGATGATCGGCACGAAAGCGTGATTTACATTTTCTGCAATCAACTTGCGGATCATTAAAACCACCGACATGCCCGGATGCCACCCAAGTCGTCGGGTGCATAAAAATCGCACTGTCCAACCCCACCACATCATCACGCAATTGCACCATCGCTTTCCACCAAGCATCGCGAATATTATTTTTAAGCAATATTCCATAGTGTCCATAATCATAAATCGCTTGCATGCCGCCATAAATTTCCGAAGAAGGATAAACAAAACCCCGCCTTTTACAAAGCGACGCAATTTTTTCCATCATTTCTTGCTTGTTATCATTTATCATAATTATTTATCTTTATTATCAAAAAAACTATTTCTTATCCGACAATTCCTGCTACCGTTATTATAAAACCGATATTCAAAATAATCAAATTAACTAAAATTATATTCCGCTAACCTCATCCGTACTCTCCGAAATTATGTTCTTGCTTTTGAAAATTCTTTTCGTTAATGATTGCTTAAATCGTAAATATTCTTCCAGCTCAATGGATTCGCATATAGCCAGAAAAATAATCAATCCAGCTAGGCTAGAAATAGAAAGCTGAGCAAATACGCCTAAGAAAGTATCCATATTGACAGCTCCGGCTACCAAATATTTATATAGTTGAACGCCAAATCCCGAAATTAAAGATGCTAAAGCAATTTGAATAACTGATTTTATAATTTTTCTATCACCCAAATCTTCAAATTTAGTACGCAGAAAAATAAGTAAAAAAAACATTTCAAATAAACTGGAGATTGAAAAAGCCATCGCCAAACCCAAAACCTTATATCTTCCGATTAAAAGCAACACTGAGGCAATGTTTGTTATTTCGCTTAAAACAGCCGTGTAAAAAGGCGTTCTCGTATTATGAATAGCATAAAAAGTTCTCGTAAGTAATGGCACCACACTTTGTGCAAAAAGACTAATCGCAAAAAATTTCAAACATTCATATGTTGTAATGGTATCAACCCAATCGAATTTTCCCGCTCCCAGCGCCACACGAACAATTTGAGCGCGAAGTAAAATCATAAAAACACTTAACGGAATAACAAAAAACATAATCTGACAAAAAGTTTCCGAAAATGACTTTATAAAATTTTCATGATCTTCCTTGGCGTAAAAAGCAGAGAGCGTGGGGAAAACAGCAATCGCAAAAGAAACACCAAAAATTCCTAATGGCAAGCTCTGTAAATTTTGAGCAAAACTAAAAATAGCCAAACTGCCGGAAACCAATGTGGACGCAAAAATAGTTATCACAAAAAGATTAGCTTGCACAATCGCTATCCCCATAGTTCTTGGAATCATCAGTTTAAAAATATGGCGAATATCTTTATCAGAAAAATAGCGAAGAAATGAAAAACTGTGCTTAAAGCCTAAGAATTTAACTGCCGGATATTGCACAGACATATGCAAAAACGCACCAAGCACGACACCCCAAGCCAAGCCAATTGGACCCCAAAGAGGCACAAAAACTAATACACCAAAAATAATTCCCGCATTATACATAATCGGCGCGATAGAATAAATCAAAAAACGTTTAAAAGAAGTCAGTACGCCACCGAAAATTCCGCTAATTCCAAGAAAAATAGGACTAAAAAACATTATTCTAGTGAATAATACGACTTTATCCATCTTATCCGCTGAAAATCCCGGCGTAATTATTTTCATTAAAAAAGGTGCCAATAAACAAAAAAGCAAAGAAAAAATAATCACGAAAAAAAGCGCCAAATTAAGCACGCCGTTTGCCACATCCCAGGCTTCTTCATTTTTATTTTTACTAATCAACCCGGTAAAAACTGGAATAAACGCAGCGCTTAAAGCTCCTAAAATTAGCATATTATAAATTAAATCCGGAACACGAAAAGCGGCATAATAGATATCCAAAGTATCTCCCGCCCCAAAAGCCGATGCTAAAAATCTATCGCGAAGAAGACCCAAAATACGACTAGCAAGACCGGATATGGTAATTATAAATGCGGCGGAAATTACCGAATTTGACGGTTGTGAATTTAATAATATTTTATTATTTAAAAGTTTTTTAATCACATTATATTCTTTATTGATTTTTTTCAAAAGCCAATCCAAAAAATTTATCCGTATTCAATTTATCGCTCAATTTAATCATCGCCTTTCCATCTTCGCCGGAGATAGAAACATTTTGTTCGGGATATTTCCAGATAAGTTTATAAAAATTCGGGTAAATAATCGTTGAAGAAATAGCGTCGCCCAAACTTCCTGATTGTTTTTGAAAAAGGATTGAATAGCTTTCCGATGGATTAGATGTTAAATTAGTATCCAATTTAAACGGAAGCAAATAAGAATACTTAATTGTTGCCGTTTCTTGCGGACTAACATAAACCCAATTCGCAAAAACAGTTTTTCCGGAGTCTTCATAAATTCTAGTCCCACTTTCATTGTCAATTATTTGCGAGTCCTCTTCCATGCTTAATTGCGGATCTTTCTTAAAGCCCAAGGATTTATAATCAAGTGGCGGAGAATCAAATTCTTTCGTTTGTCCGGAAACGCTAATCAGCGTAGAACCTTTTGGAACATACACTCGCATATAATCTGCATTGACTTTATTCCACCAGTCATAGGGTGTATTCCCTCCATTATGATGCCTGGTTATGGAAACAGTGTCAATAATCGAACCATCGGATTGAATTTCCGCTTTATGCGAAACGCTTTCATCAACAACCCCATCAGTTTTGTAGCCATTAATATTGGTATTAATTACTGACAGATAATCTTTCCTTGCGCTCAAAATTTCACCGGACCAACCATTAGTCGAAAGCATTTTTTCAATATCATAATTTTTTGAATAAATTAAAATATGCTTTTCATTAAGACTGGACAAAACGACATCCAGTGTCTTTGTCAAGTCAGTAATGCCTTGGGCATTAAAAATTCTATCAAGAATTTTTGGTGCTAAATCGGCCAAAATTTTTTTCGGTTGGTTTAAATTTTTGTCATAATTAACCTCCACTTCGGTTTGAATATTTTCTAAAAAATTATCCTTGTCAATTGTTACTCCATATTCCGGCATTTCAATTGGACCGGTAATTTCCAATAAGCGTTGCATCACTGTTGGTGTCATCGTGATCACCCCATCAACAGTCGGCCCGCCGGTTTTTTCATAGAACCAAGCGGCTTTTTCCGCTGACGTTGGAAAATTGGGAAACCAATTGCTATCATGCAAACTCCAAGCAGCGCTGATTTTTTGTATTGGAACAGGCGGAATGACTTTTTCGCGCAATTGACCATCGGGATTAAAAATTCCATCAACAAAAAAATTCTTAATATGACCATTGAAAATATCCAAAACAGCATAGGTTCCGATAAAACCTCCTGTTGCACGCATTTCTTGATTGTTTTGAAAAAGAAACAAATATTTTCTAGGTCCGTTTCCTCCTAAAACATCTGCTAAAACTTTTTCTTCTTGTGAAAAACTGGCCATAAACTTGCTTATTTCTGGCAATTTTTGTTTAAGATCAATAAATTGCGAGCGTTCATTTTCCGGAACATCATCTAAATTTATTTCATTTAAATTATTTTCCAAATCAGTCATCTTTTCCGAAATTTGAACAATATTTTGATTGGAATCTTGAAAAATTTTTAAATAAGAAACGGACTCCCCATCTTTGATCGGATTTTTAATTCCATTTAAAATATTCAGTGTTTCTGTTGACAATTCACCGATTTTAGCAATATCTTTTCCTGCCGAAGCCAAATGCGAACCGGATGAAAGTTTTGAAAGATATGGAATGAAATGAGAAGCTTCTACAATGATTTTTCCCAAGCTGTTGACATCAACTTGAATTTCACTAAAACGTGCGTAGGCATCATTAAAGCTGATTGAGGCTTGACTAAAATTGCGATTACTAATTTCATTTTTTGCTTCTGTTAAATTAGCATAAGCCAATTCACCATTTTTTAAAGCTAATCCCCGCACCTTAAGCCCATGATAAAAAAAGGCGATCCCAAAAACAAGCAAAAAAATTCCCATTGCCATAGTAAAAAAAGGGATGGAGTATTTCTTTTGATCTTCCCTCTCGAAATAACTATAGTTTTGATTTCTTTTTATTTTTTTTCTAAAAAGAAAAATTGCTGAAATATTTTCCCGGACTTTATTGATTTTGCTTTTCCAAAAAAATTTACGACATTCTTTCTGTTTGTTTCTAAGTATTTTCTTTTGCAATCTTGCAAGCTCCCGATCTTTTTTCTTTTTTATTATTTCTTTTTTTTGTCGTTCTAATTTGAGTCTGTGATATTCTCTTTCTTCTTCGCGCTTTCTTGCCTGCTCCATTTGGATACTTTCTTGTCTGATTTTTTCTGCTTTTATTATTTCTTGCTTTTTTCGTTGTAAAAATTCCTTTCTTTGTCGTTCAAACATTTCCTCTTTTAATGCCAAATCTTCTTTTATTTCTCTTTCTTTACGCTTATTTTTTTCATCTTGAATCAGTTTTTGAAATCGTTTTTTTTCATCTTCAAAAGGCGTTGGGCGCCTAACATCATAGATTATTTTAGAGCCAGAATTATGAAAATAATCCTTTCTTTTTTTAACTTTTATTTTCGAAGCCTCGGAAACATTATTTATTTTCTCCAAATCCAAATCCCCTTCAGAATCAACCGGTCTGACATCAAACATTTGTGGTAGAATTTTATTTTTACTTTTTCTGGAAGGCATTTTTATATTTTAATTTATTTTTCATAAATTTTCAGCGTTTCTTGCGCCATTTTTTCCCAGCTGTATTTTTGAATTTGCTCATAGCCTCTTGCAATCATTTTTTTCCGTAGCTCCTTGTTGCTTATTATTCTCTTAATTGCTTCAGCTATGGATTTTTCATTTTTACCATCAAAAAAATAAGCGCTTTTTTCCAGAATTTCACGCATACAAGCATGATCGGAACAAATAACCGGAACGCCTTTTGCCATAACCTCAAGCGGTGGCAGCCCAAAACCTTCGTATAACGAGGGAAACACATACGCAACGGCATGGCGCTCTATCAATTCCAATTCTTCATCGGGAACATATCCGGTAAAAATAATATTTTTAATTTTTTTTTGCTCAATCATTTTTTTTAATCGAACATAAAAATAATCTTCTTTTCCCACCAGAACAAGAACCGAATTGCCCCGCTTTTCAAGCAAAGAAAAAGCCATCGCCAATCGCTCTAAATTTTTATGCGGATATGCATTTCCAATATAAAGCAGATATGGTTTTATTATACCATATTTTTGTAAAATTTCCTCTTGTCGATTAACAGAAAAAAAACAATAATTTTCACAGGCTTCATATGTTACTATAATTTTTTCCGGCATTACTTTTTTATAGTTTGCTAAAATGTCTTTTTTAGTAAAATTGGAAACTGTGATAATATTTTTTGAATGCTTGATTGCATATCCTATTACCAAGCGATATGCTAAAAATTTAATTCGATAAAAAAAGGGGTGCAATGTACTATTTTTAGTTGTAGGAAAATGAATTAAAATCAAATCGTGAATTGTAACCAAAAAATTTCGACCATAAAGTAATGGGACATTAAAATGTGGAAAATGCATTAAATCCAATTTATATTTTCGCAAAAGCCAAGGAAAATAAAGCTGTTCGGAAAAAGAATACCAAGGATAATCAGCTAATATTTTTTTAAAATTTTTATTTTTTGGCGCATACTCTTCAAAGTTTTCCTTTTTTAGAAAAATAAAATATTTATTGACTGCGTCAATTTTTTCTAAATTTTCAATTAATTTTTGCGTATAGCGCCCTAGCCCTTTGCCAGACGAACCAAAAAAACGCGCATCAATACCAATTTTCATATGCTTTAATTTTAGCATATTTTCCCCTGGGAAAACAATTTCAAAACTTCATTGGCGGTTTTTTTCCAGCTAAATCGAGCGGATCTTTTTATTCCTTTTTTTATTAACTTTTCACGAAATATTTTATCCGTCAAAACCTCTTCCATCGCCCGTCCAATTTCTTCTGGCTTATCCGGATCAATTAAAATTCCCGCATCGCCACATATTTCCGGTAAAGACGCATTATTGGATGTGATCACCGGAACTCCGCATTGCATAGCTTCCAGTGGAGGAAAACCAAATCCTTCGAAAAAAGACGGATAAACAAAAAGTGAAGCTAAATTATAGACAAAAACTTTATCAGCATCTTCAACAAAACCCGGTAAAATAATATTTTCTTTAAAATTTGATTTATTTATTTCTTGAAAAATAGATTTATCCAGCCAACCGCTTGAACCGGCAATTACTAATTTATATTTTTCCAGCTCAAGATTTTTTGTTTTTCTTGCGGATATTTGCAAAAAATCATAGGCGCGAATAATTCCACCGATATTTTTTCTTGGCTCAATTGTGCCAAGATATAAAATAAATTTGAAAGGCAGTCCGTATTTTTCCTTAATTTCAATCAGTCTTTTCGCATTGCGATCGACCAGGCTAAAATTATTCGATACTGCGCTATGGATTACAGCTATTTTTTCTTTATCAACCCCATATAAACTGCCAATGTCTTCTGCTGTTGAATTCGATACGGCAATTATGCATTCGGCTTTTTGACAAATTTTTTTTGGATTAACAAAAATATGCCAAAGCCTTCTTTTAAAAGAAAAAAAATGCGGATATCTTTCGAAAGATAAATCATGAATAGTAACTATCGTTTTTACAGATTTACTCACAGCACCAAAAATAATGTTTGGGAAAAAAACCACATTAGCTCCGCCAACTAACCAATCAATTTTCGGCCAATTAAAATACCAAAAAGAAAAATTAAGCAATTTATTGGGAAATTTAATTTTTTTTATTTTTACATTGGAATATTTTTCAAATAACGAAAAATCAAAAATCGGCTTTTTCCATGAACTTAAAAATAAAATATATTCGTTTTTTTTATCCGCCTCAAAAATATTCAGAAGTAATTTCAAAGTATATTCTTCCACTCCGGTTTTTCTCCCTTCACTCAAGCAACGAACATCAATGCAAATCCTCGTCATATTTTTCTCATTATTGCAAATAATGTTTAAATAATACTCCAAAGAAAGCCATAAAAATTCCTCCGAAAAAAATAGCCGGAATTGTTATCGGATTAATTTCTCTTATCCTAATTACAGGTTCTCCGGAAATTATTTCAAACCAAGAACTTTCTTTTTGATCGTTATTTAAGTTTTTAATATTTTGAGAAATTATTTTTGAAACGGAATAAGCGATATTTTGAACTTTCTTTTGATCAGGCGCGGAAAAATTGGCGACAACAACCTGCGATGATCTTTGTTCTGCTGTTATTCCGGTTGATAATCGCTTCAGACTATAGTCGGAAACATCAATTCCTGCATTCTTATAAATATCTTCCTCTACACGAGGACTCTTGAGCCATTCCACTATTGTTTCAGCAAATTTTTCATCCGCTTGCATCCGATAAAAATCATCATATTTATAGTTATCCGTATTTTGAGCTCCGGAGCGAGTGATATTAAGCGTTAATGAGGCATCAAAAACCATCGGCTGAAAAATAAAATAACCGCCGGCCAATAAAAAAACAACCGCTACGATCGCTATAAATGTTTTCATCTCTGTTTTTAGAATTTGAAAATATTCCTTGAGTTCCATATTTATTATTCTTTAGATAATTAATTATTGTCATTTCTTATTTTTAAATGCTCTGCCAATTCCTTCTCGACATAATTTTTGATTTTTTTCTTAAAAATTTCTTTGTCAAAACTCAGAACACTTTTTCTTATATATTCAGGATTATAATTTTTACTACTAAATTTTCTTACTGCCGCAATAATATCATCAGAAGTTTGATTTTCAAAAAAAATACCAGTCTTACCCTCTTCCATATGCTCAACGATATCTCCCCCTCGATAAGCAATAAGCGGACGCCCGCTCGCCATCGCCTCAATCGCCACAATGCCGAAATCCTCCTCTTGCGGAAAAATAAAAGCTTGGCAACCGGCATAATAATCAGCCAATTTATCGTCGGGAACTCGACCCAAAAATTCGATATTTGGCTTGGCTATTTTTTTCAATCTTTTTAATTCCGGACCGCGTCCGATAATTTTCAAAGGCAACCCCAATTCATTAAAAGCATGCACGGCGATATCAAAGCGCTTATATGCGATAAGCCTACCTACCATCAAAAAATAATTGTCTTGTTTTTTTCCGATGTGAAATTTTTTCACATCAACAGGAGGATGAATAACCAGACTTTCCTTGTGATAATATTTTCTAATTCTTTTTGCCACAAAATTTGAATTGGCAATTAGCTTGTCCACTCTTTCAACGCTAATCTTATCCCAAAAACGGATATAATTCATAAAAAAAGGCACTGTTTTTTTTACGATATCGGGAAAATAAAAATCGCTGGTATACTTTTGACAATCATCCCACGCGTAACGCATTGGCGTATGCATATAGCAAAGATGCAATGTTTCCGGACCAGCAACAATTCCTTTTGCATAACTGGAAGAATCAGAAAGCACAATATCATAAGCAGAAAAATCAAACTGCTCAATCGCCATTGGCATTAACTGAGGAAAAATACGATGCCTGTTTTTAATAAATGGTATTTTTTGTAAAAAAGAAGTTCTGATGTCTCTATCCTGAAAAACTCCATGCATCAATTTTTTATCGTAAATAAGCGTATAAATCGGAGCAAGAGGGAAAATTTCCGCAAAACATTCCAAAACTCTTTCCGCTCCACCATGTTGAACCAAATAATCGTGCACCAGAGCAATTCTCATATCGATTTCAGTTAAAAAAATTACCAATTTCTTCTTTTGCGAAATAAAACGCCGATGGTTTTCAAGCAAATGCTAATATCCAATAACAATGACCAATTTTCTATATAATACAAATCCAGTTTATATTCATCTTCGAAATCCAAATCCGATCTTCCGGAAATTTGCGCCATACCGGAAACCCCCGGCTTGATGGTCAGAAGTCTGCGATGGTATTCCATATATTTTTCAATTTCCCTTTCTTGATGTGGTCTTGGTCCGACCATACTCATTGAACCAAAAAGCACATTAAAAAGCTGGGGCAACTCATCGATAGAATATTTTTCTATAATTTTTCCTACGCGAGTTTTTCTTGGATCGTCTTTGATTTTATATAGTGGACCCTGCCTGACACTTTGTTTTTCAATCAATTCTTTTTCATATTTTAGCGCATCATCATTTTTTAAATTTTCTTTTGTTATGCAATAATCCCATTTCATATAACGAAATTTATAAACGTTAAATTTTTCTCCATCAGCGCCAATTCGTTCATTTTTATAGATTATTGGCCCTTCGCTGTCCCATTTAACGGCAATTGCCGTTAAAAGTAAAATCGGTGAAGCAATGATAATTCCGATTATTGAAAAAAATAAATCAAAAATTCTTTTCAAAATCCTTCCCCAACCATCCAAGGGAGTCGATTTAAGCTCAATCAAGGGCTCATTATTAAACATGCTAATTTCAAATTTTGCCGTTTGAATTCCTGTTGGAATATATTTATAAACAACATTGTTGATCATGCAATAATCAATTAATTTTTCTTGCTCATCATCGGTAATGGATGATTCGCATAAAATTATTTCGTCGATTCCCAATTCTTTTTTTATTTTTTTTACTGTCTTAAGGCTAGCCGTATCAATCTGTTCGACTACGCGATAACCTAAATTCTTATTTTCTTCAATCATTTTGGAAAAAATATTCATTTTTTCGTTTTTTCCAATAAGTAAAACTCGATGCACACCTATTCCAAGATTGCGCAAAAACCATTTTTGCGTTAGCTGAAGAAGATATCTGGCGAAAGAAACATAAATAACCGCTAAAATCCAGGCGGCAAGAATAATAAAACGCGAAGAAAACCACTCTCTTTTCAAAAAAATTGCTACAATAACAATCATCAATCCGATTGATGTCGCACCAAAAACACGAAGCACTTCCTTCCAAAATTTTCGCGTAACTCGGTTATCATACAAACCTTCAAAAGCATAAACAATCAAAAAAAATGGTACCGTCGCAAAAACAACTTTATTGTACTGATGCAGAGGAAAGGAATATAATTTCGGTTGTAAAGCAATAATGCTTGGTATATTACGAACAGAAAAAGCGGTTAGCGCTGCAAGCACAATCATTGCGAAATCAACAGGAACTTGCACGGCACTAAATAATAATTCGGATTTTTTCATATATTATATTTAAGCATAAAATCGAACATTTATCAAAGTAAATCTATAAGCCGGATTCTGTCGCGAGCAATAATTTATCTAGTCTCGACATTACTGTCAAGATCAAGCGGTACTTCCCATATTTAAAATATACAGGACACGACCTTGCATTCGGGTAAGGATTTAGCCGTTTCACCCCCATAATCACTCATGGGACTCATTTCGATTGCTCGAAATGCCTTTGCCGTTATCGGTAAAGGCGTCTCTGCTCGCACCTCGCGGATTACTCCGTATGGGTATTACCCATTACCTTTTCCCACCAAAGTGGGATGAATGTCCGGACTTTCCTCTTTTTTCGCTTTAGCAAAAAAAGCTATTGCTCAATTTACTTTGATAAATTGCCAATTTAAGCCAATATTTTTTATAAAACCTTTTTTGAAAATTAGCATAATTTCACTAAATTATCAAATAACTCCTTTTGAATTTTCAGCTTCTCGCTATATTCCTTCAGCTTTGATTTATTTATCATAATTATTTCTTTTGGCGCGCTTTTCACAAAATTCTTATTTTTAAGTAGCGTTTCGGTTTTGACAATCAAGCTTTCCAGATTAGTAATTTCTTTTTCCAGCCTAGCTTTTTCTTTTTCCATGTCAACGAGATCTGTTAGCGCCAAAGTCAATTTGGTATTTTTTTCCGCCACCACAATCCCTTTGGCATCAATTTTCGACACAAGCTCAATTTTTATCCGCGCTAATTTTTCTAACACTTCCCTATTTTCTGCTTTTTTTGCAAAAACTTGAATCGTTTTTCCCGGATCGATATGATAGACCGTACGGATATTTCTTATTTTAGTTACTACCTGTTGTAAACTGGCAAAGTCCACTTGGGATTTTTTGTCGATTAGTTTTTTGTCCGCCACTGGCCATTTTTCAACCATCAAAATGCACCTACCCTCACACATATCTTGCCAAATCTTTTCTGTAACAAATGGTGCAAAAGGATGCGATAATTTCAAAATCTTATCCAGGACATACCCAAGCACTTTCGATTTTTTTTCAATCTTATTTATTTCAAGGTACCAATCAGCAAAATCATTCCAAATAAACTTCTCCAATGCCTCACCTGCCAAGGAAAATTTATATTCGTCAAAGTTTTTGGTAATTTCTTCGATGGTTTTGTTAAGTCGAGAGACTATCCACCTATCTGAAAGAGATTTTAAATCCTTCTTAGCTACTTTTTCAACCAATGCAAATCTATTATCAGCGTGAACGCAATAGCGATAAATGTTCCAAAGCTTGGTGACAAAATTTCTGTAGCTGGCGATTTTCTCTTCCGAAAGTCGCATATCATTTCCCGGCGTCGAGCCAATCAGAAGTGAGAGTCGCGCCGCATCGGTTCCAAACTTTTCAATCATATCCACAGGGTTAATGCCATTACCTTTTGACTTTGACATTTTTTTGCCAAATTGGTCCAAAACCATTCCATGCAGATAGACATTTTCAAAGGGAATTTCATTTATGGCAAAAAGCGACATCATAATCATCCGCGAAACCCAGAGCGTCAAAATCTCATAGCCGGTTTCCAAAACTTGCGTCGGATGAAACTTCGCTAAATCCCCTGTTTTAACAATTTTACCGGGTTTACCTGCCGAAGCTTTAGCGCAGGCAGGCCAACCAAGTGTTGAAAATGACCACATCCCCGAAGAAAACCAAGTATCAAAAGTGTCCGGATCTTTAACCCAACCCTTGCCTTTCGGCGCTTTTTCGCCAACGAATATTTCTTTTTTATCACCTTCTCCTTTATACCAAACGGGGAATTCATGCCCAAACCAAATTTGCCGAGAGATGCACCAATCATGAAGATTGCTCATCCAATCAGTGTAGCGTTTTGTGAAACGAAATGGATGAAATTTAATTTTTCCGTTTTTTGCCACCTCGAGCGCTTTTTCTTTTAAAGATTTACCGCCAAAGCGTTTGAGTTTTTTGTCCACCGCCAAGAACCATTGCTCAGAAGGAATTGGCTCAATGGTTGTGCCACAACGATAGCAAGTTGCCAAATTATGTTTGTAGCCTTCTTCGATATGATCAATAAGGCCCATCTTTTCCATATCAGCCACAATCGCCTTTCTCGCTTCTGTTGTCGTTAGACCAGCATATTTTCCACAATTGGCCATCATCTTTCCGTCCTCATTAATGATTTGTTTCATTGCGATGTTATGCCTTTGCGAAATCGCGTAGTCTGTGAAATCATGTGCGGGAGTAACCTTGATCGCACCACTGCCAAATTTAGGATCGACTTCCTTGTCTGCCACAACCGTAATTTCAAATTCTCCCAACACTCCGGGAATCAAGAATTTCTTCCCAACCATTTTCGCGTAACGCTTATCTCCCGGATAGATTGCCACCGCCGTATCGCCAAGTTTCGTTTCTGGTCGCGAAGTTGCCAGAACAAATGGTCCATATTTAATCCAATATAGTTTTCCCGTCTCTTCTTTATACTCCACTTCATCATCGGCCAAGGTGGATTTGCAACGTGGACACCAATTCACAATTCTTTTCCCGCGATAAACTAAACCTTCGGCATACATATCCAAAAACATTTTGGTCACCGCTTTTTTTCTTTGTTCATCGAGCGTAAAAGCTTCGCGCGACCAATCGAAAGACCCGCCCATTTTGCGCGCTTGTTTGAGAATCGTCGCTTGCGTCACACGCAAAAATTTCCAGACTTCTTCCAAAAATTTTTCCCGTCCCAAATCATGCCGGGTCAGTCCTTTTTCTTTGAGTGAGTTTTTGTCCACCACATTTTGCGTTGCAATGGAAGCGTGGTCAGTTCCCGGAAGATAGAGCGCGCGGTATCCTTTCATTCGATGAAAACGAATCAGCAAATCTTCAATAGCAATAATCGAAGCATGACCGAGGTGAAGCTTGTCAGTGATATTCGGTGGTGGAAGAATAATCGTGTAGGATTTCGCGTTTTTTGGCAACTTCAAATTATCCGGATTAAACTTCCCGGATTTTTCCCAAAGCGCATAAATCTTATCTTCATATTTTTGGGGTTCGTAGGTTTTTGGGATTTCTGGCATATTATTTTCTCACTTCAATCTTCAAATCTTTTTCCAATTTAAAAACTATTTTTTCCATCATCGCATCAATCTCCGCGCTTTCCAGCGTGCGGTCTTTGGCGCTCATTTCAATTCGAATCGCCATACTGTTTTTTGCCTCAAAACGATCAAAAAGTGAAACGCTATCCACCAATTCACCACCGGTTTTTTTGACTAACGCCTCAATCTCGGCATATTTTACCCCATTTGGAACAATCATTGAAATATCGCGCGAAACAACCGGAAACTTGTTGATTGATTTATATTCGGTTAAATTTTTGGCTACCTCTCCCAATTTCTCCAGATTTATTTTAGCAATAACTGGGCGTTTAGAAATTTTATAGCTTGCAAGCACTGATTGCTTAATTTCGCCAATAAAACCAATAACATTTCCGCCCAAACTGATTTTTGCCATTCTTCCCGGATTCATAAAAGCAATTGGTTTTTCCATTTCCAGAAACTCCGCATTACGCACATTCAGAGCTTCGAACACATCCTCGACAACACCTTTTAAGTCATAGAAAGTTTCGGAGTTGGAATCTTTCTCGAGTACTTTTGCCAAAATCAAATTACGCTCTTCGGCTGGTTCATTATTTTTAAGCATGTAGCATTTTCCGATTTCAAAAATACAAATTTCCGAAAAATTCTTGAGATTTTCCCTGACATTTTTCAAAATATTTGGCACCATATAGGCTCGCACAAATTCTTGATCTGGATTCATTGGATTGGCAAGTTGCAAATGTTCACCATCACTAAGACCAGTTTTTTTCAAATCATCCGCACCATAGAAAGAATAATTATACATTTCATCAAATCCAAGACCGATGAGAATATCCTGCATTTTTCTTTCAAAAAAAACTTGCTCGTTCAATTTTGCCGGCAAAACTTCTGCGATCATCGGACGAGGAACAATTTTCTCATAACCCCAAATACGCCCGATATCTTCAATCAAATCTTCCTGCGTTCGCAAATCCAAGCGATATGTTGGAATAGCGCATTCAAGTAATTTCTTTTTTTTCACTCTAATCCCTAGTAAATTTAATATATTTAGCAACTCTTTCTCCGGCACTTTCTCGCCCAAAAGTTGATTGGCATATTTCAAATCCAACTTCACCGCCCAAGAATTAATTTTTTTAGGATAGATATCCACAATTCCCTCAATCTTTCCATCAGCAATGTGTTCCAAAATTTCCAATAAACGCACCATGGCTTTTTCCGTCAAGTTTGGATCAATGTCTTTTTCAAAGCGATAAGACGAATCGGTATTAAGTCCCAATGCCATTCGCGTTCTTCTAATGTTTACTGCATTAAAACTAGCCGCTTCAAGCACAATCGTTTTGGTATTTTCAGTGATTCCGGAATTCTTGCCTCCCATAATCCCTGCGAGAGCCAACGCATCATCGCCGTTTGTAATTAATAGATTGTTTTCATCTAATTTAATTTCACGATCATCCAATAGAATCATTTCTTCTTTATTTTTTGCTCGTCTCACCACAATATTGCATTTTTCATTTTGCACCTTAATTTTTTCCAGATCAAAAGCATGAAGTGGCTGTCCAAGTTCAAGCATTACATAGTTCGTCGCATCCACGACATTATTGATCGAACGCAAACCGCAAATTTCCAATCTGTCTTTCAGCCACCCTGGTGAATCTTTGATAGTGATATTTTCCATCACCGCACCAATATATCTTTTGCACAGATCTTTGTCTTCAATTTCCACTTTTAGTTTTTTACTGTTCTTTTTTGGCAAAATCAAGTCATCAAAAGCATAGGAAAAATTCTTTTTTTCCAAAATAGAAAGCTCTCTTGCCACACCAACATGACTTAAAATATCATGCGCGCGATCAGGCAAAACTTTAATTTCCAAAACACTGTCGTTATTATTTATTCCAAGATATTTTTGCGCCAACTCACCCGCCTTTGCTTTTTCGCCTAAAATAAAAATGCCTGAATGATCTTTTCCTATCCCTAATTCATCCTGCGCACAAAGCATTCCAAAAGATTTTACACCGCGGATTTCCGCTTCTTTAATTTCGAAATTTCCGGGCAATATCGTTCCAACGGTTGCCACAGGAACTTTTTGTCCAACAACGATATTTGGCGCACCACAGACAATCTGTAATTTTTCTTTACCAATATTAACTTTGGCAACATGGAGTCGATCCGCATTAGGATGTTTTTTAATTTCCAAAATTTCACCCACAACTATACCACCTAAATTATTATTACCCTTTTCCAGTCCTTCAATTTCAAATGAATGCATTGTCAAAAGCTCCGCCACTTTTTCGGGAGATAATTTAGTCTGCGATAAATCTTTGAGCCAATTATAACTATATTTCATAATTTAAAACTGTCTAATAAACCTCAAATCTCCGCTATGAAAAAGCCTTACATCATCAATTTTATATTTCATCATTGCCAACCGCTCCAAGCCAAAGCCCCAAGCAAATCCGGTGTATTGATTACGCTTATAGCCAACCGCTTCAAACACACTTTGATTGACCATTCCTGCCCCGCCAAGCTCTAGCCATTTATTATACTTGCAAGCTCGGCAACCAACACCGCCACAAACAGTGCAAGTTATATCAAATTCAAAACTCGGTTCAGTAAAAGGAAAATAGCTCGGGCGCAATCTCACTTTTATTTCTTTCTGAAAAAATTGCGAAAAAAAATCTTGAGCCACTTGCTTCAGATGTCCGACATTAATATTTTCTCCCGCCACTAATGCTTCAAATTGATAGAAAGTATGATCATGCGTCGTATCTGTCGCTTCACGACGAAAGCATTTTCCCGGCACGATAATTCGCAATGGCGGTTTGTGTTTTTCCATATATTTTGCCTGCACCGCTGAAGTTTGCGAACGCATTGCCAAATTTTCTTCACCCTTTTTATCTTTCAGCCAAAAAGTATCCTGCATTTCACGCGCCGGATGATCGGCAGGCATATTTAAAGCATCGAAGTTGTAGAACTCCGTTTCAATCTCCGGTCCGTCGACAATCTCAAATCCCATTCCGGTAAAAATATCTTCGATATCACGTCGAACAATTGAAATCGGATTGAGATGTCCGACACTCCTTTTTTTTCCGGGAATTGTTACATCAATTCTTTCTTTTTCCATATCTGATCCTGTTTTTGACAAATCCGCTTTTTTTCCATTGATAATATTAAGAATCTCCAGCTTAGTCTTATTGGCAAGTTCGCCAATTTGTTTTCGCTCTTCCGGCGCCAGATTTTTCAAATTCTTGAGAAACCCGACAAACTCGCTTTTGCGCCCCAGATATTTTTTCTCCAACTCAAAAAGTGCTTGATTATCTTTGATTTTCAAAATATCTTGAGAAATTTGCTCTTTAATTTTTTCAATTTTTTCAATAAACATAACTTCATCCTATCGTATTTTTTTTGGAAAGTCAAAAGCATGCATGATAAGCTCAAGAAATAATCGCAACACTTCATTAAAAATCATAACCAGGGGACTAGAACCTAAGGAGGATGTCATGAAAAAAATATTTGAAATTATTGGAGCATTTCTTGTCGTACTGGTTGTTGTATGTTTTCCTGCCTTTTTCGTTTTCATGCATATGGATTCAAAAATGACTTGCATGAAGATGGCAATCTCCAGACTTCAAAAGTTAAACGAAATATACAGAAAAGGCATGCGGAAGCCCATGATTATTGACATGGGAAAAAATCAGCACATTACAATCAGCAAAAAAGGTCAACCGACAAATCAAGCAATACTTAATAAGAACCAAAGTGTCAGGTTGCTCTTCTGGGTTGGTGATGACAGGAAAGAATGCGCCAAAGTGTTTGAAGATACTGGAAAATATTTTTCCTTTCTTGCTCCAACTGAAATTGCAAAAACCATTCAACGTCCAAACAACAGAAGGACGCGGATGAAACACAGCTGATAAAAAAAGTAAACCACCTAATATTAGAAACCCCAATCAGGAGGCTTTTGTTTTTATGAGCTAATTTTTCTGCTTCCCAAAAAGCAGAAAAACTCCTTATCTCCCTCCTTTAATAAATTTAAAAATCAAATTTTCTGTCCTTGTTCAAATCACAAATCTCAAAATTACCGTCAAGATAAAAAATTTATTTCGCCACAACATATCGGCATCACCCGAAGTTTTTGTGTAATAATAGCGGAACAAAAATAGGGGTGAATGCCCAAAATTCAAAACTCCTTATTATGAACGATGTTTTATTTCAAGCAGTCAATCAACTCATCTATAGAGATTTTTAATGGCTCTTGCTCGTTATAAATCCACATTTTTCCTCGGATAATTTTTCCTTGAAATTTATCACCCAATCTTTCTTGCAACTCTGCTCCATTTAGATCATTTTCTTTCATGGTTACCGCAAAACTTTTGCCAGGTGTAAAATTTATTATTCCATCATGTCTAATATAAGCTGCAGATGAACCAACCGGTAGTTCATTATTAACATTTATAACCACACTTCCATATTTTGTATTAACTACTTTTCCAGCATTTTCCATTTCTTCAAGCTTCTGCATTGAAAAATCAACAATCTTTTGTTGTTTTTCGGCGGGTTCTCTTAGTCCGTATTTTTCAAATTCTTCTGGTGTTAATTCATCAAACGGCGATTCATGATCTTTAAAAAAATTCAACAATTTTTCAAAGTCAAGATGTCTTTGAATTCCAATTATAGTTTTACCGCTTTTCAAAAATTCTTCCGCGGGAATTTTTTTATTATCCATTCGAGTCACGAAATTGACAACTCTATCCAATGCCTCGTTTTTTTTAATCAACTTTAAATCAGACAAAACATTATACATAACTTCAGCCGTAGAGGTAACCGTTTTACTATCAGAAACATGATGATCGAAAATTGCCGTATCAGATGTTTTGTCATATTCAACGCCCAATTTATCTCCCGTGTCTAAATTTATTTTGCCTGCTTCTATTTTTCCCGGTTCTATATACTTTAGATCAGCGACATTGATTCCTGCCATTTTCAAAAGCTCTATTGTTGTTCTGCCGTCAAGATCAGTATAGGGCTGTAATTTCCTTTGTTTTGTTTCCTTATCAAAACCCATTACTCCAGATACTGCAAATTCTTTCCATAATTCCCGAGTTTTGTCATTAAATTTTTCATTACCTTTTTTTTCCGTAAGTGCGTTTAGCTCCTCATAAGATTCAACTTTGTTTAAAGTAATTTCTGCGGCATTGCGCGAATTTTCGAAATTTTTCTCGTTCATAATTTTATTTATTGATTAAAAAATTATTTATAAAACTAATTTGACCTTTTGTCGAAACATTGGAGTTCCTCTCTTGTCCTTTCTCTGTTCTTTTTTATTAAAATCCATCATTGGCTTTTTTTCACCAACAAAAACTACTTGGTACTCTTGGCCTGGCACTAATGCTTTAGATAATTTTTGGTCATCCAGATCGTAAAATGTTATTACATCTTCAAATGTCGGTTTAAAACCAATACGGCCTTGATGTTCTTGGACGCTTAATGTCTTATCAAATTTTGGCTTCTCAATTTTTGGTTCATTTGCAACCATATTTTGCAAACGGAATGAATTGAATAATTTTCTCAATTCTATGTCCTCTGTTTTATTTTGAATATTTTCCTTGCTTCTATCACCAAAATTACAATAAGCATGCAAAAATTTACTATCAACTCTTCCTATTCGTTCAATTGTTACAGAAAAATAACGCGGAAAAGATTCGCTATTGACCTCAACTTCAATTTTTATATCTTCTTCGCCCTTAATACCAAAACCTTCTAATTTTTTATCTCCTAAAGTTTCCTGTAAAAATTCAAGTAATTCTTTTGACATTTTTTCTTTTACTTCTCTTTCTATAGTTTCAATTCTTTCTCCCTTCCCTCTTCGAGCAACAATCTCGTTTTCAGACATTCTATTAAAATACCAAGTTGATTTATTTTTTCCGCCCTCGTTTTCAAGATCGGCAATCTCTTTTATAACGTTAAAATCAAATTCGTCAATCATTTCTGGTGTCGCTTGTTCTTTTGAATCTTTTTCAGGAATTTGCTTTTCTAATTTAACTCCAGGAATAATTCCCACCCCAGAAATATTAAAATCTTGTAGAATTTCTTTGTTCAATTCGCTCTTATGCCAACAAGGTCGATTTCTTTTCACTCTATAAAAAGTTGAGCTTTCACCTTGCAAAGAATTACCACCACTATAGCTTTCTTCAATTTCAGCAACCTCTTTTTCCCCGAATTTATAAAAAACCCCGTCAACTTCAAAGCCAGTTATCTTGTTAATGCCTGCTTCATTTTCCCCTGATAATTTTTCATCAGATAAGACAAACTCTGAATGTAAAATACTATCGGGGAAATTTTTTTCTTTTACCTCTTCTTTAAAACCAGCAAAGCTATTAAAGAAGTTTTTTCTTTTTAACTCATTTATTTTAATACGGTAAAATCTTAAAAATTTCTGTAATCCCTCTTCTCCAAATATCTTTAAAATTTCAACCAGATCACTTTCCTCATCTCTAGATAACATGTTGCCCTCTTTGTATTCTTCGCCTTTATAGTCCTTTCTAGCAAACGGCGTTCCCTTGAGATCAACCCATACATGAGTAGCATCATAGGCATCCTGTCCTATGTATTTGGGTTTCTTCTGTTGTTTCAAATCAAACTTGAATTGTTCAGGAAAAGCTTCCTCCTGCTCAATTTGCATCTCTGCTTCGTTATAATTTTTGGCTTCTTCTTTTGATATTTTCTCTTGCATTCTTCGCGCTTCATCGAGTGCTTTTTCTTCCGAATACACATTAAATTGTTCTGGTGATTTTGGCATAGTTTTATATGTTAATTAATTTTTACATTATATCTTGTTTTTATTTATAAATAAATCGTTTTCGTAGCGGAGCGGAGAAAACACCTTATTACCCCTCTATAAATTAATGAAAAAGAAATTTGGAAATTTTTTAAAACAATTGGGCGATAGCCTAAAAAAGAAAAGGAATATTTCAGCTAACGTTAGGCATATCCGAAGTTTTTCTGTAGCGATAGCGGAAGAAAAATTTGGGAGAAGAAATTTTGTAAACCTTGAATATATAATAGCGCAAAATTTCTGAACCGGATATGCCTTGTTATGTGATGTAAAATTCTTTTTCTTTTTTAAATTTGCTTTTATTCTAAATGATAAATAAGTTTTTTGTTTTTGATTTTGGGTAGAGGGGTTGGGGGTGAATGCCCAAAATCAAAAACTCTTTTTATAATTCCGTGCTATAAAGTTTTTCGCCATATTTTTCAATAAAATACCGGACAGGAAACACAAGCTCGTTTTCTAACGCTTCATTAAGAGTGAGCCAAACAGGTCTTACTCCTTCGTCATTTATTTTGACACTGTCGGTGTCTTTAATTTTAGTAATATAAAGGTGCCATCTATGATTGTCGGCTCCGCGACGACATTTATCTCCAATAACATCTTCCTCTGAAAAAAGTCTAATATCATCAGATTTAATTCCTGTTTCTTCTGATAGTTCTCGTTTTATAGCCATTTCTGCAATTTCTCCAGTGTCAAGATGTCCTGCTGGAATAGCAAAGGCAAAAGGGTATATGGTTCTTTCAAAAAAAAGCGCTTTATTTTCAAAATTAAAAACAAAAATACCCACACTTTCGTGCCAATACTCATTCGTTTTTTTGTCTATCCGCCAAACAATATTATTATCAATAACTAAACTTCTTTCTGCGGTCATGCCACACGATTGGCAATAATAATATGTTAAGCCGTTTTGATAAGTTCTTTCAACTTTTTGTGAGAAACAGTGAATACAATATTGCCCTTCCTGTTTTAGTGAAACATTAGTTGGTATTTGCATAAAAGCTAATATTAAAATTTAAATAATTGATTTATCATTTTCTAAAATAGTTTTTGAAAATTTTTTATAATTATAACACAGAGACATAAAAAAGCCATCGTTTCAAATTTTGATGTTTCAAATTTTGAGACGATGGCCAAGAAGTGTCACGAATATTACTTATCCAGAAGTTGCCACTCAGCATTAAGAGAAGGGACAACATTGTTAAATTGTTCCAGTCTTTTGAGAACAATTGCCACATTCCCAGATTCTACACGCGTCATTCTTTCATCGTTTTGAAAGTCGACTGGTAGTACCGAAAATTTTATCCCGTCTTTAATTATGCGTAAGCGCGGAACTAAAATGGAATCCCATTTGTCTCCGTACCTATTGCCCGAATATTCCAAAAAACATGGAACTATTGCAGGCGTCATCATCATTGGACCAAATGCATAATCAAAATCAAAACCGACAAGTTGTGTTGCTACCGCACGACAGAAAAGATAATAATGCGCTTGTTCAGTCGGATAACTTGTCATATCAATTCTGTTAAAAATGCCAAAATCAGAATGCGTTTTCTTCATTTGATCGGCCATCGGAACAATGAAGCGAACTAAATCTGGTTTTTCAGGTTCGAGCCAGCAAAAATATTGAGCATTTGGAAAATGCAACCGAGATTCAGATAACGCTTCTCTACGAATATTTCCCATTCCTTTCGTTTGCTGCTCAATAAGAACCACTCCAAGTTTTTGAAGCATCATTAAAACAGAATCTCTAGTTTCGATATGGATAACAACAAGGGATAATCCTGCATCCGATATTCTCGAAACTGTATCAAGAAAAATTTCACTTCTAATTTTTTCAACCATGTTTTCTGGATTGCCTTGCCGAAAGGTTGTTACGCATATAATTTCATTTTGGTTCATTTTCACATCCTCCTATTTGTATCGTTTCAGTTTATTTGAAAGGCACATTTTATTCACTTTTCAAAGAACATTAAAACTTATTATATTTCCATAAAAAGTCAATGTGCATCTAAAAATTTATAAAAATCGTCTTTTTTTGCGATTCCAGGAGCAAAAAAGACACCTTATTACCCCTGTATAAATAGATAAAAAAACTTATTTTTCCTTATTATAAAAAAGCAAATTTAAAAAAGAAAAAGAATTTTATTTCACATAACTCGTTTATATGCGAACTTATTGTCGAATAATTGCCAAAATTTGCAGGTTATGCGAAATTTCATTATTATTCAACTGTCGCCAGCTTACAAAATAAATATAGCATATTTTCTATGAATCTTCAAGAATTTTTTTAACTTTTAATTATGTACTACGAAAAACTTCTTCAAAAATACGCATCATTTTTTTAGTGGTTTTTTGCCAAGAAAAAAATAAAGTCTGTTCCTCGCCCTTCCTAATCAATTCTTCACGCAAATCAGATTTAGTAAGTACTTGAAATATTTTTTCCGCTAAATTCTGAGCATCATAAGGAATAAAAAACAAAGCTGCGTTTTTAGCAATTTCAAAATGCGGAGGAATTCCAGAAACCACACAAGGCGTTTTGCAACTGAAAGCTTCTAAAATCGGAATGCCAAAACCCTCATATAATGAAGGAAAACAAAAACAATCCGCCATCCCAATCAAAGCTTTTTTATCTTCCTCCGAAATAAAATCGGTAAATAAAACATCTGAATTTACAAACTTATATTTTTGAATTTTTCGATCAATATTCAAATCGTAATTGTGTTTTTTTCCACCAGCTAAAACCAAACTCACATCCGGCAATCTTTTTTTAATTTTAGCGTAAGCTTCAATCAATATTGGAATATTTTTTCTTGGTTGCATTGTTCCTAAATAAAGAATAAACTTTTTCGGCAAATGATATTTTTTCCTAATTTCTTCCACCTCTTTTTCTGAATATTTTTTTTGCAAAAAATCAGTCGATACGGCATTATAGATATAATCCGCTTTCCCCTGCTTAGGATGATAATACTTGATTATTTCATCTCTGGTAAAACGAGAAACGCCAATCACTCGAGCGGATCGCCAAATTGCCAACGGAATAAGCATCCGCAAAAAAAACAAATCGCTCAACTTAATCATTCGGGGAAAAACGCGAAATGATACATCATGAATAATTGTAATTATTTTTATTTTTTTGGGAACAAAAAATGGTGTAATATATTGCGTCAAATAAATATCCAGCGGATTTTTTCGCAAATAATTCGGCAATGCCCAGAAATTCCAGCTAAACTTATTTCTTGTTTTCAAGGAAATTATTTCAAAATTACTTCTATTTTCCATTCCCAAGCTTTTTTTTATTTTTATGAGAATTTCTTGGTCTATAATATTCGTAAAAAGTTGATAATTATTCTTACCGTCAATTAATGCTAGGTTTTTAACTAAATTAAAAAACACCACCTCGTCGCCGGTTCTCTTTTTGCCAATATTTCGAATATCAATTCCTATATTCATAGTTTCTAAATTTTATCGCAGTTGCGATTCCCAACCAAGCCCAAAAAGCTCCCAGCATTAGACCGGTATTAAACAAATTAAAAATAAAAATGCCAAATCCGGAAATTAAAACAAAAAAACCAAATGTTTTTTCTTCCAAATTTTTTTTCAACCAAATGTTTTTAATCGCTTCGAAAAATAGATAAAATAAAAAAAATAAAAATGCCAAAAAACCAAAAATACCGCTACCAAGCCAGATTTCTAGAAAAATATTGCTGGAATTAAGCGCTGTTCCTTGCCCATCCACGCCCAAAAGAACCGGTATTTTTTCAAAACCAATACCCGAAAACGGATGAAGCTTTATTTGCCCTATGGCTTTTTTATAGATTTCACTGCGCACATTTATATTAGGATCGGAACGATAAATTTCCGCAATAAATCTGTCTTGTGCTTTTTCATTGCTAATTTCTTCCAAATTTATCTGTCTGCAAGCCAAAGCATCCAGCTCTTTCAAGTCAGCTATTTTTTTAGGCAATGCTGTTGTTTTTTGACAACTCACGGTAATTTTTTGCAAACCGGTTCCGGCACTAGCCGCTCGATTGAATAATTGAAAATTGGTCAAATGAAAAAGGTATACACTGCCAAGACTAAGCAAAAAAACAATTGCTATATTCGCACTTATTTTTAAAACGAGCACCCCTTGCCATTTCTTAAAATCAAAACTGAAATCAGTAAAAATACAAAAAAAATAAAAAATTGTCGCGCCAATCGCTCCCAGCCACGCGCTACGCGAAACAGTAATTAACAATAACGCAAAAATTAAAAACAGAAAAATATGCGTCAAAATATCTTTTTTTCCATTATTTTTTAATTCTTTTTTTGCCAAATAATAAATGAACGCGTAAACAATCGCCAACAGGAATAATAAATACATACCCAGCCACTCCGCTTCGAAAAAAGTGCTATTCGGTCTGCCGGGCATCGTTTCAAAAGAATTCAAACTGTGCAAAAAAAGAATGTTTTGCCAAAAACCATAGAAAATAACCACTAAAGATGACCCGAGAATAAAAGGGATTATTTTTTTCAAATCGTAGACATCTTGAATGTATATTTTGGTTAATAAATACAAAAAACAAAAAGAAAGCAAGATCACGATCATTTTCAATCCACCCGATTTATTAACTGAAAACGCCAAATGGAAAAAAGCGCCAAAAGGAATTAAAAAAAGCAAAAAATCCTGCCATACGAATTTCGGCAATTTCAAGTTTATCTTATGTGAAAAAAAACGGATAGCTAAAGCCAATATAAGCAAGCTACCAAAAAACTGATACGGACGAACAACTATTCCGAGGCTCTCCGGAGCTAAATTAATATTTTCCAAAGGAATTACTCCTACAAAAAATAAAAATGACCATCCGGGACGATATAACGCAAAAATCAAAAATAAACCGATGAAAAAAATAAAATCGCTGGGATGCAAAGGAAGCATTTTCAAGTTGCCCGCCAGAATAAAAAATAAAACCGCTAAAAAATTCAAAGCAATCAAATAGTATTCCGCCTTACCGGAATTATTCAAAAAATTTAATAAATATTTTTTCATAGATCATTTTCGATTGTGTGATAAAATTTTTCTATAAATTTATCCCAAGAAAAAAAACCGGAGCGTGCGAAACCGCGTTCAGAAAGAGTCTTTCGCATTTTTTCATTTTTCAAAATTTTTCCCATTGTGTGGGCTATTTCATTTATATCACAAGAATCACAATAAAGCACACTATCCAATCCCACTTCGGGAAGAGAAGAATTTTTAGCGCAAACCACCGGAACACCTTGAGTCATACTCTCCAAAACCGGCATTCCAAAGCCCTCATAATGCGAAGGATAAATAAAGAATAGGGCATTTTTAAATAAAGCGGGGAGATCTTTTTGAGGCACCTTTTTAAGAAATTTAACTTTTTTTTCCAAATTCAGCTCACGCACTAGTCTTTCCGCATCAATGGCAAGTGATAAATTTGGCAAAAGTTCTCCATAAATAACCAGCTTTGGCACAACTTCAATAAATTGCTTCTTTTTATTTTTTTCTAAAAGTATTTTATAAGCACGCAAAACACCATCAATATTTTTTCTTTTTTCCATCCCCCCGCCGGCAAAAATATAACCGGGATTTATTTCGTATTTTTTTAGAATATTTTTACTTTTTTCCTTGGAATTTTTTTGATGAAAACTATCATCAACACTAATATAATTGAAAAAAATCTTTTTTGCCGAAATTCCCAATTTTTGAATTAAATCTTTTTTGGTATGCTGAGAAACAGTCATAATCAAATCTGCTTTTTTAATGGCTTTTTCGGTTAATTTTTGATAATATTTTTTTCGCGCATTATCCAAATATTCAGGAAAAATACCAGGAATGATATCATGTACCAACATTAAGTGTTTTATACTTTTTTGCAAAACAGTCGGACATTGATAGAGGCTAAAAAAAACATCGCAACGATCTTTTTTAACTTTTTTTGGCAAAAGATATTTTTCCCACCAAATCTTACGGATCAAATCGTCACGCTTATATGCCGGTAAAAATATTTTTTTTTGAAAATTTTCCGGCAATTTCAAATCCGCCAAAAAATCTTCTTCCGAATAAAGAATAAATTCGTGCTTATTTTTTCTTTTTTTGTTTTTTGCTTCTTCGTCAATAAGCTTTCGGATAAAGCTGATTGTTACTTGCCCGATGCCGGAATTCACTTTTCGCGAAAAAGTAACGTTGATTCCTATTTTCATAATTGCAGTTTAACATTTTTTAAAGATTGGAGCAAAACAGTTAATAAAACCGCGGTAACTATTCACCTTTCTCCAAAGAGAACTGACAAGTTGCCGGGATCAACATTTTTTTCAACTCGTCCACCAGCGACTCTTTTTGCTTGATAATTGTTT
>JAJYDG010000034.1 GCA_021777675.1 bacterium
GACCAATTCTTTTTTTTGCGCGTCTTTTTCGTTTTTTATTCGCACGGCCAAGGAAAGCTTAATGTCAGAATTTTTTTTAGCAAGTGCGATAAAGCTGTCGATAATATTATCAATTGCGCCAAGTCGGGTGTATTCTCCGGTAAAATTGAGTACAAAATCATCAGGGGAGAAATTATATTTTTTTCGCAAAGCATTGGCATCTCCTTGTTTTTTATATTTGTCCAAATCTATTCCGGGATAAATTCTAGTTACACTTCGAATGCCCAGCGTATCAAGTTTGTGCTTGGCATAATCGGAATAGGTAATGATCAAATCGGAAAATATTAATTTTTTTATTTCTTCATCAGAAAAGAGATCTTCTCGCAATGTTGCTATGGTTTGTATTGATTTCGTTTTGGAATTTTTAATAAAATTTTTAATGAAAAAAGTGTTAAGCTTGGTCGGAGTAAAAAAATAATGCGCAATTTCAAAAGTTTTTTTATTTTTAATTTGAAACAGTAGCGTGCGTATTTTTTGAGAAAGAGCGAAATCATTTTGCGAGGTTGTATAAATAGACTCCTGAATAATTTGTTTCGGAAGCTCAGGAAGAATTCCTCGTGTCATAAGATGCAATTCAAATTGATTGGAAAGATTCAGATTTTTTGCCAGATAGTAAGCGAAATTTTTCGAGGCCTCGTCCCAAGGAGGAGCGATTGGCCGAGTAATAAGTAAAATTTTTTTCATAAATGAATTAAAAATTTTTATAGATTTCTTTTGTGGAATTATCGCCAGCGGTTACGCGAACAAGCATTTTTTTGTTTGCAATATCAGAAATTCCTGTTGGGCTTATTTTTCCAATGGCGCCTTTTTTTATAGCTGTCATTCCTTCTTGGATTTTATTTTTATTTGCCAAAATTTCCCAATGAAATTTTGTGTTGTCCGTATGATTTTCAATGCTGAAATTCAAAGATTGATCTTTGGGATTATTGAAATAGAGAAACCAAATATTTTGCGTATCGATATTTTTATTTTTTTCTTCAGTATAAGCAAGGAATGAGAAACTAAAAATGGAAAGCAGAATAAATGTGGCAATAATAATTTTATTTTGCATAAGTTTAGATCAGTTATTTTTATAAAAAACAGCAATATCATTGGTCGCGTAAATTTGCCAAAAATCTCTTGATTTAAGAAACTGTGCCGAATCGAATTTCGGATTTACCACCAAAAAATCTGTTTTTGTTCCCGCGAAACATTTTTTCGCTTCCGCCGTATTAGGGACGGAAATCATAAGATTGGTGCATTGTTCACGAGCTTTTGTTGTGTCGTCATAGCGTTTAAAATAGCCACGAGAGAGTGGATAGGTATAGCCATGCATAAAATAAAGCTTTATCCATGAATCAGCGGCAATATAATTATGATCTTTTAAAATAATATCGTTAATGGTGGTTTTTTGCGCTAAAAAGTTTGAAACGTGATAGGTTTCAAGAACAGACGTAATGTTTTTGTTGGTATTGAGTGTTGAGGCGTTTTGATGCAGGCCATTCATTCCGGAAAAGGTAAAAAGAAGCAAAAAAGTAATTAAAACAAAGTTTGGTTTGAGTAGTTGTTTTTTGTTTTTAGAATTTTTAAGCAATTCAAAGAGGTACACAAAAGAAAAGCCACTTAGTATGGAAAATGGAAATATAATATAATCAGAGATGCGATTAGAGGGAATGTTGACATAAAATAATCCCGGTTCAATGGAAATCATCAATACTGCGATTGCCCAACCTATAATAAAAATATTGTAATATTTTCTACGTTTGCGAGAGGCGATTAAAATTGCCAAACCAAAAAGACTGAAGGCCATTCTGATTTTTCCGGTGGTGGCATTGGAAAGTTCCACCAAGCTAACTCCTATTCGAGTTGATTTTGAAGGTGTCCCGACGGCTGTTCCGATGGCTTTTGTATTTAGATATGTCGGCATATAGATAAAAAAAACAAAAACTAGGCCTAAAAATACAATTGCCAGCGGAGCAGGTTTCAGAAATATTTTTAGCCAATCATTCAGATAATTTTTAATTTCCTTGAAATTAAAAAGAAGGAAAAACAAAACGGAAAAGAAAAATATAAAAATAAAAACAAAAGTACTTAGATGATGCGTATAAACCATTCCAAGTGAAATAAATAGCGCAAAAGCCAGCATTGTCGAACTTTTTTCCGTTAATGCGCGCAGAAAAAAATAAATAGTAAGAGGAATAAAGAAATTGCCAATAGTATTTCCAATCACTCCGCCACTGACAAATTTTGTTTGCGGAGAAGCTAGCGCATATAGCGGGCCGATAAAAAACAAGGTGGCAATGGCAATAGTGTTGGCTTGAGAATATTCTTTAAAAATTAATCTTGTAAGAAAAAATAATGTTAAAATTCCCATCATATGAATCAAAAGAAGAATAAGTGCGGGAAAATAAGAAATAAAATCAATTTTTGAGATTAAATTAACAGCTGAAAAAATCAAATGCTCTCCAATAATAAAATCAGCAATTGGCGTTGGCGGAGTAAGAATGTTTGTTTTTATGTCGATATCATTTTTGGCATAAACAGGAATTTTTCCTGTTATAGTGACGGTTTTCGCCCAATACATATGGTGCCCAAGATCGGTTGTTGAAGGCAAGATAGTGTCTTTCAGGTAGATGGTTTTGATAAAAAAAGTTAGAAATAAAAGCAAGATAATGGCGATAAATTGCATTTTGGAAAATTCAGGAAAAACAAGTATTTTTTCGTTTGAAAGGATTTTTTTATGTTGTCGAAAAAAGAAAATTATTCCGCAAATGAAAGTAAATAGTATGATCGAAAAAACTACGCTAAAGCCATTTATGGGAATAGTCATTCTGCCGAGCAGGAGAATAATAAATGTGGTTAGGATGAGGCCGGAACCAAAAGAAATAAAAAAAGCTTCCAATTTTGAGAATGGCCATTTTTTTCCGAATACGGCAAAAAGCAGTGAATATCCGGGAACAAAAAACACCAAAATTATAGCCGAATAAAATAATAATTGCGATTGGATTATATCTAGCATAAAGTTTTTTTAATTTCATCAATATATTTTCGGGAAATTTTTTCCCAGGCGAAATTATTACGAACAAATTCACAGGCTTTCTTTCCAAATTCAATTCTAAAATTATTATCGCTTAAAAGCAAGTTGATTTTTTCCGCCCAAGCAGTACTATTTTTTGTTTCAATGAGGAAGCCGTTTTGACCGTCCTTAATGGCATCTTTCAGGCCTTCCAAATTCGAAGCGATGACAGTTAAGTTGCAAGAAGCAGCTTCGATTACGACTATGCCAAAACCTTCCATCGTTCCAGTAACTTCAATATTCGGTTTGATATATAGATCGGCTGTATTATAAAGAATTTTAAGTTCCTTTTCACTTACGCGTCCAAGAAGTCTGACTTTTTGAGCTATGTTTTTTTTTGCGATAATTTTTTCGATTTCCTTTCTCTTTTCCCCATCCCCGGCGATTAAATATAAAATATCTTTATTTAAGCTTGGAATAACATTTTCGCAAAACCAATCAACACCCTTATGCGCAGCAAGTCTTCCGGTGGTGAGGATTATTTTTTTCCCAGTTAGGTTTTCCTTGAGCAGTTTTTCCAAATCTTCTCTTGAATATTTTTCAATAAATTTTTTTATATCCACTCCATTGGGGATGAAAACAAATTTTTTTGCGTCAAGGCCTCTTTTTGCTCCGGCAGAAATAGTTTCATTGCCGACAGCGATTAGTTTATCCATTTTTTTTAAAAAGAAACCGAGCCAGAATTTTTGGTAAAAAAAATTTTTATAAGTCAAATCTAGCCCGTGCACAACGCAAACAGCCGGTTTTTTATGAAATATTTTCACTACCCAGCCAACAATCCCCAAAACACCATCTCCTAAAAGCAAAACATCATATTTTTTTGACATAAAAAGCGCTTTGATTGTGGCATAGGGAAGAAAAAACGGTAAATATTTCTTGCCTTTTCTGTTGACAATTATTTTTGTTTCAGTAATTTTCGGCAACCAAACGGAGAGCTCATAGTTTTGGTTTTCCAGTCCGCCAATTATCGGCGGATAGGCGCGAGAAATAAATAATAGGCGGGGATTTTCAGAAATATCCATAAATTAAAATTAACTATTTTTTATAGCGTTCTTTTTTTATGAGGTACATTTCTTCTTCATTTAAGTTGCGATTGGTTTTTATCATATCAGCAATTAAGGCAAAAATCAGCAGTTGCGAACCGATAAAAAGCAATCCGGCAGAAAGAAATAAATAGTTGCGATAAGTCGTGATCTGAAATGTTTCCAGGTAATGGAAAAGAAAGATTAAAAAAATTAAAATAGAAAGAAAAACCGAAAATAATCCCGGTACGCCGAAAAATTTCATCGGTCGAACATCGCGAACGGCTTTAAGGATTATTTTTGCGGAATTTCCAACGAATTTCCAGATTGATTTTACAATGCGACTTTCTCTATCGTTAAAATAAAGCACTTTAACTGGTATCCATTTTAATTTTAAATTTTTGCCAATTGCATCAATGATTGTTTCTTGCGTATAGGTGAAATTAACATTGGTAACATTCAATCGAAACATTGCTTCACGGCTATGGGCGCGAAAACCGCAAGTCAAATCATCAATAGGATAGTTTAAAAAAAATCCAATCAGTTTAGCTGCAAAACGATTGAGGTAATATTTTATTTTTGGCATATTTTTTGCTTCATGTCTGCCAAAACGGTTGGCAATCACGATATCACATTCTCCGGCAAGAATGGGAGCGAGCAATTTGGGAATATCATCCGGGTTAAACTGTCCATCCGCATCAATATTGACCATAAAATCGGCACTATTTTCCAGTGAACTTTCTACGGCGCGCTTGAAAGAATAGGCTAGTCGACGATTGGGCTTATAAGAAATCAATAAATCCGTCCCGGCCTCTTTGGCGAATTTTGCGGTATTATCACTTGATCCGTCATCTACTACCTGAATAAGTTTTTCTGTTATTTTTTTGCCATCGTCTTTGGTGTAAAAGTCATCTGAAAAGCTGGCTTTTATTTTTGCAATAGTTTCTTTGATTTTCGCTTCTTCGTTATATGCGGGAATATTGACAATTAATTTCATGGCTTTTATTTTTTCTTAATGATTAGTTTCGGATCTGCACAATTAAAATTGCATTTGGCATTGTCAATGCCATTATGAATAATATTATTTTTACATTCATCGAGTTTTTTTTGACATTCGATTTTGCTGGTATTGAAATAATCCTTATTTATTTCATAGCCAAAATAACCAAGTATGAAATAGGCGACAACAACAACTCCGCAAATCCAAATGATTAATTTTAAAAGTGAAAACATTTTTTTACTTTATTTAGAGCTTATCAATAGCCATATATAGCATAGCGTAAAGTCAGTCTTTCGTAAAGCACGCGGTTTGTAACTATTCACCTTTCTCCAAATCTGCTAAAATATCGAAGTAAAACACAAAAACGAAAATAAATGAGCTATAAAGAAAGATTTCTTCATCTTCGTCTGGAAACT
>JAJYDG010000015.1 GCA_021777675.1 bacterium
TTAACATAAGAATTATTATTAGCGTTTTTATAGACAACACTCATTCTCATCCGTTCTGAAGAAAAAGGATTTTCCGTTATTTTTTTCTCACCTCTTTCGTAGAATTTATCAGAATGATTATATTTTTTTCCCGCTACAATAATTGCTCCTTCTGTAGGATCACCAACTATTTTATATTTTTCACCGTCCAAAACCAGACTCGCATCATTGCAAAGTGTTCCAATGCGAAAAAGCAATTCCAAATTAGCAATTTTCAATGGATTGATTTTTTTCTCATTGCAATAAAAATCACCAACCGGTTCATAACCGACACCATCAATATCTAAAACCTGCCCATTAATAAAAACTTTAGTAACCGTCAATTCGTTTCGAGTAATCGTCCCTGTCTTATCAGTGCAAATGATTGATACCGAACCTAATGTTTCAACCGCATTAAGTTTTTTAGCAAGAACATTGTCCTTGATTAATTTTTTCATTCCAAATGACAATGCCACCGAAATCGCCGCCGGCAAGCCTTCGGGAACAACTGAAACGGCAAGCGCTAAAGCGAAAAGAAAATTTTGATAAAGCGACATTCTGAAATATTGACCGGCAATTAAAACAACCGCGCCGATAAAAATCGACAAAACAGTCACATTTTTCCCCAAAACACGCATCTGTTTTTGCAAAGGCGTCGCTTCATCATGAACTTCTTGCGTAAGATGAGCAATGCGACCAAGTTCCGTGTTCATCGCCGTTCCGGTTATCAAAACCCTAGCTTCTCCGGTTGCAATTGTTTCTCCCGCAAAAAGCATATTGGAAATGTCTCCCAATGAAATATCATTCTCATCAAGCACAACTTGTTTTTTGGTCTTTGGTCGCGATTCTCCGGTAAAAATAAAACTATTCACACGCAAATCATAACTTTCCAAGATATATCCATCAGCCGGAACACCGTCGCCGGAAGAAACAAAAACAACATCTCCCGGAACAATGAATTTAATATCCAATTGTTTTTTTTCTCCATCACGATAAACCAAGGCAAATCTGGCAGTTAAATTTTTTATACTTTCCAATGTGCGATCCGCTTTAAACTCTTGAAAAAAACCTACCGTAGCATTGAGCATTATAATAATCGCAATAATAATCGCATCGCGAAATTCTCCAAAAAATAAAGCTAAAAGAGCTGCTACAAGTAAAATCCAGACTAGCGCATCATTAAATTGTGATGCAATTAATTTCAACCATTTCCAATTTTGTTTTTTGGTTAATTTGTTTTCACCAAACTCAAAAAGTCGCTTTTTCGACTCATCCGCACTCAGACCTCCCTGATTCGAATTGAATTTTTTTAAAATCTCCTCTGGAGTTAAGTTGTAGATTTCTTTTTTGATTTTCATTTATTTTTCTTTCAAATTGGACGCTACTTCCCAAACATTGCCAGCACCGATTGTAATTACCACATCTTCTGCGCCGATTTTATCAGATAAAAAGCTTATCGCTTCTTGAATAGTTTTTATATACTCCGCCTTATTTCGATCAAATCTATTGATCAATTTCACCAAATCCTCAGAACAAACATTGCCTGAATTTTCTCGAGCTGAACCATAGATATCTAAAACTATAACTTTATTCGCATTATCAAATGACTGTGAGAACTCTTGCAATAATGCTTCTGTTCTGGAATAAGAATGCGGATGAAAAACAGCCCAAATATTCTTATCGGGATAAATTTCCCGCGCGCCTTTCAATGTCGCTCTGATCTCTTCGGGATGATGACCGTAATCGTCAATTAAAATTGCTCCGTTTCGCTCGCCAATATACTCAAATCTTCTTTTTGTTCCATTGAAAGTATTAAGGGCTTTTCGCACTTCTTCTATGTTCAAATTTAATTTATGACAAACCGCCACAACAGCGCAAGCATTTAACAGATTATGCTTCCCCACTAAATTTATTCTAAATTCCCCCAAATCTTTTTTGTGATATGTCATATTAAATTTTTGCAACTCACCGCTCACGATATTATAATCGCAATCCTCGGAAAACCCATAAGTCAAAACGGAACAAGAAGCTTCTTTTGAAACTTCTAATGTATCTACGCTATCACCCCAAGTCAGCAAAAATCCGATTTTGGGAATACGTACTACAAAATCTCCAAACGCTTTTTTATACTCAAAAAAATTCGGATAAGTATCCGGATGATCCCAATCTAAACTAGTAAGGACTACCGCTTTAGGATTATATAATCTCAATTTATTTTGAAATTCATCAGCTTCCGCAATAAAAAATTCTCCATTGCCGACAAGTGCATTTCCATCCCAATTCATCACTCTACCACCAATTATCGCGCTTGGATCCGCTCCAACTTCTTTTAGCGCATGCGCCAACATCGCTGAAGTTGTTGTTTTTCCATGGGTTCCGCAAACTGCAATGCCATACTTTTCATTAAAAAGAGCAGCTAAAATTTCCGGGTAACTTATCATTACCAGCTTTCTTTTTAAAGCTTCTTGAAATTCAACATTATTTGTTTCATTATATGCCGTAGAATAAATTATCAAATCGACATCAACGGGAATATTTTCCGTTGAGAATTTTTCAAAATATTTAATTTGTTTTTTTTGAAGAATTTCATCAGTAAAAAATTTTTCTTCCGTGTCCGATCCTGACACTTCAATCCCTCCGGCTTTCAAAATTTCAACCACACCGATCACGCCAGATCCTTTAATGCCGATTACATGGACTTTTTTAATTTTTTGCAAATCAATGTGCATATTTTTAAAGCTAAAAATTATTCCTTAATCATTCCAATGATTCCATCAGCAATTCTATCAGCCGCATCCGGATGATAAAAACTTTGAATATTTTTGGACAAGTTTTCTCTTAATTCCTTATTTTCCATAATCTCATTGATTTTTTCTAAAAGCAAATGCTCGCCCATATTATTCTCTTCCATCACCACGCATCCCCCGATACGCGCCAAAGAATAGGCATTCATTCGCTGATGATCGCTGGCAGAAGTTTCTAAAGGAACAATAATGGCTGGTTTGGCATTAGCCGCTATTTCCGCAATGGAGTTTGCTCCGGCGCGTGAAATCACCATATCAGTAGCCGCAAAAACATCCGGCAGTTCTTCTTTTAAGAAAGGTGTAATAAAATAACCCCCATATCCCGCTTTAAACCCCAGTTCTCCCGCCCTATGTTTGACATTTTCAAAATCATATTCTCCGGTTTGATGAATAATTTGATATTTACGCAAAAGTTCCGGCAAAATATGCAAAATTCTTTCATTGATATTTTTCGCCCCCAATGATCCGCCCCAAATAAAAATCAATTCTTTTGAATCAACCATTCCAAACATTTCTCGCGCTTTTTTTGCATCACCTTTATTGATATCTTCCCTTAATGGATTCCCCGTAAGCACAACCTGCGCGGCTGGAAAATATTTTTCCGCTTCCGGATATGCAACTGCCACTCGATTGGAAAACTTACCAATCATTGAATTTGCCAATCCCGGATTGGAATCTGATTCGTGGGTAAGAATCGGGATGCGATACACCCAACCGGCAACCACAACAGGAAAAGAAGCATAACCACCCTTGGAAAAAATAGCATCCGGCATATACACAAATAATAGCCACAGAGATTTAATGATCCCAATGGGCACCCTAAAAAAATCTGCCACATTTTTTAAAGAAAAATAGCGTCGCAACTTTCCAACCGGAATATTTCTAATTGGAATATTTTCTCGTCCCATAATGTCATCTTCCATCTTGCCTTTCGGTCCGATAAAGATAAACTCTGCTTCAGGAACTTTTTTTTGAATTTTTTTCGCCACAGCAACCAATGGGATAAGATGCCCTCCGGTTCCTCCGCCTGTCAATACTATACGCATAAATTTATTTAAAAAAAATTATTATTTCAAAATATTCTCTTCACTATTCCATTTTACTATATTTTGAAATATTAAGCATTACACCGATTCCCGCCAAAAGAAAAATAATCGAAGTTCCTCCATAGCTGATAAACGGCAAAGGAATTCCCGTGAGAGGAATTAACCCTGATATGGCAGAAATATTAATAAAAGCTTGAAAAATAATCCAGGAAACAATACCCACTGATACGAGCTCGGAAAATTTATCCGGGGCATTTTTCGCAACCTTCAATCCATTTATAGCAAAAAACAAAAAAAGCAAAATTAAAGCGACGCAACCAATCATACCAAGCTCTTCGCCGATAATCGCAAAAATAGAATCGCCGACCGGCTCCGGCAAATAATTAAATTTTTGCATACTATGCCCGAGCCCAACACCAAAAATGCCGCCCGATCCAATCGCCAAAAGAGCTTGATTGATTTGATACCCGATTCCACGCGGATCAAGTTCGGGATGCAAAAACACCAAAAAACGATCCATTCGATAAGATTCAAATTTTATCAAAAGGCCCAAAGCAGAAAATCCGACAACACCAATAAGAAACATATGTCGCAAATTTGCTCCGGATACAAAAAAAATCGACATCGCAATAAAAATAATAACACCCAATGTTCCCATATCCGGCTGTTTTTCCAAAAGAAAACTCACGCCAGCCACAACCGTAAGAAAAGGCAATAATCCTTCATAAAAATCTTTTACCTTTTCCGCCCGTCCCTCTAGCCAAGCCGCCAAATAAAAAATAATCGAAAGTTTCAACATCTCCGAGGGCTGAAAAGAAAAAGGACCGAATTGTAACCAGCGACTAGCGCCATAAATTCGCGATCCAATTCTGGGAATAAAAACCAAAACCAAACAAAAAATGCTCAGTATAAATATTAAAAATGCCATTTTTTTCCAAACCGTGTAGTGAATTTTTTGTGCAATGTACATCACCACAAAACCGGGAATAACACCAAAAAATAATTGGTGTTTAAAAAAATAATAGGAATCACCAAAATGAGCTCGAGAATAAGCAATTCCAGCTGAAGCAATCATTGTTAATCCGAAAATTATCAATAAAATCACTGCAGACAATAAATTTTTATTGATTTTTTTTTCTGCTTGCATTTTTTAATCTAAAAATTTTTACTGTTTTTTTTAAAATAATTCTTTCGCCATTTTTCAATCGCATCATGATTACCACTTAATAAAACTTCCGGCACTTCCCAACCATTAAATTCTTGCGGTTTGCTATATTGCGGATATTCTTTATAATTTTTCTTTTTATGCGATTCATCTTTTGCGCTCTCTTCATTACCAAGAACACCAGATAAAAGTCGCGTTATCGAATCGATAAGCACTAGCGCCGGAAGTTCTCCGCCGGTAAGCACATATTCACCAATTGAAATTTCTTCGTCAGCAATACATTCCGCCACTCGTTCGTCCACACCTTCATAACGACCACAAATTAAAATTAAATTGGCATATTTAGCCAATCTTTCCGCTGTTCGCTGTGTGTATTTTTTGCCTTTGGCGGAAAGAAGAATTACACGCGTGTTATTATTTTGTTTTTTGGCAATTATTTTTTTAATTTCCAAAACACAAGCATGAATCGGCTGAATTTGAAGCACCATCCCCGCTCCACCGCCATAAGGCGTATCATCCACTTTTTTATGTTTATCAACAGTATAGTCTCGCAAATCATGCGTCAGAACTTCAATTGCTCCACTTTTTTGCGCACGACCAATAATTGATTCTTTCAAATAAGAATCAAAAATCCGCGGAAAAATTGTAACGAGATGAAACCGCATAGTTTTAAAATCATTAGTTTTTATTGCCAAATTATAGCATATTTCAAGAAATATGCTATAAATTCTCAAAAAATTTTAACGCTAATGCAATATTATATTTTTGAAATATTTTTTTCATCCAACAATCCCTCAATCGCTCCATAGAATTGCACTTCATTTGAGCTATTGGCAATGCCCCAGTTTAAGCATTCTTTTATGGCTTTTCCCTTGAGATACGCGCCCAAAAAACCGCTGGCGAAAGCATCTCCCGCACCAGTAGAATCAACAGCATTCACCTTTTCTCCATGCGCAAAAAATATTTCATTACCATCACTCGCCCATGCGCCACGCACACCATCGGTCAAAGCAACAACTTTTGCGCCAAGTTTTAGTATTTTTTCCAATAAAAATTTTTCGTCTTCCATTTCAAAAACAGAAAAATTATCCATTTGTGAAATAATTTCAATCGCTTCGTCTTTATTGAGAAAAACCAATTCACAATATTTGATAGCATTGATAACTTCGCGCGGATTTTCCTTTATATACACTTCGCGCGGATTAAATGCAATCTTTTTTTTATCTTCCTGCGCTATTTTAATTATTTCTTCCACTTGAAATTCCCAATTTCCATGCACATCACTAATGAAAAACCAATTCGCATCTTTGAATTTTTCGCGATTCAGATTCAATTTTCCACTGGAATTTTTATTGGTAAAAATCACCCTATCGGCGCTTTTTTCATCCACAATAATAGCCGAGAGATCGCTTTTTTTTCCAACTTCTTTATTGATAAAATCAGATTTGATATTGTTACTTGCCAGTTCGCCGATTATCCACTCGCCAATCGCGTCATCCCCAATATTTGAAACACAGGCCGCCTTTATTCCCAAGCGAGAAAGACCGACCGCCACATTGGCGGCACATCCACCCAAAGATTCAAACCGCTCCTCAATCTTTATCTTTGCGCCAAGCTCAAAAGCAATTTTTTTTTGACTCGTTAAATCGTCTGGTGTTTCAATGATATTTCCACTTTTTGTCGGAAAAAAAATATCTTTTCCCGCCGAACCGAAACAAATTATTTCATACATAAAAAAATATTAAAAAAATTAACTTTGCAACAACGAATTTCTTTTCATTTCCAAGGGCTTTTCTTTTTCAAAAAGATCTAAAATCGTTGGGGCAATATCGCCAAGCACTCCACCCCTAATCAATCTTTTTCTTTTTAATTTATCATTAACAATCAGAAGCGGAACAGGATTTTTTGTGTGAAAAGTATTGGCTTCATTAATGCTTTCATCAAACATATCTTCGGCATTGCCATGGTCAGCGGTAATAATAAGTGTTCCGGATTGTTTCAAGGCTTCTTTTGCCAATAAATTAATTTGATCATCAAGAGCTTCAATTGCTCTAATTGTCGCTTTTAAATCTCCAGTATGTCCCACCATATCAGCATTAGCGTAATTAATTGCTACAAAATCATATTTATTTCTTTGCATTTCTTTTAGCACTTTTTTGGTAATTAAATCCGCCGACATCCTTGGCGTATCAATATAGGAATCAACCTTTGGCGAATCAACGATAAAACGGTCTTCACCGCCCACCGCATCTGCATATCCGCCATTGAAAAAAAAGGTGATATGCGCATATTTTTCCGATTCGGCAATATAGAGTTGTTGCAAGTCACCAAGTGTCATTGGTAGCGTCGCCACCAGCTTTTCGCGTGTAAAAATTGTTTGCACATCAAGATCCGGACCGAAATCCGTCATTGCAACAAAATATAAATTTTTTATCTTATCAATTATCGGCATATCGTCAAGAATAATCCTTTTTTTATTATTCGCCACGAATAATTTTGTAAATTGTCGTGCGCGATCAGAACGCAAATTGAAAAATATAATACTATCATCTTTCGATAATTTTCCAATCGGCTTGCCTCTTTCAAAAATCACCGTTGGCAATAAATATTCATCGCTTAAATTTTCACTGTATGTTTTCATTATCGCCTCTTCCGGGGAATCAGCCCTTTCCCCACGACCAAAAACAATCGCATCATATGCTTTTGTCGACCGCTTCCAATTCCTTGTTCGATCCATAGCATAGAAACGACCGCAAAGCGTTGCAATTTTTCCGATTCCTTCTTCTCTGATAATATTTTTAAAATATTGTAAATGAGCATAAGCGCTTCGTGGATAAGAATCTCTTCCATCTGTAAATAGATGGCAATAAACATTTTTCAGTTCATTTCTTTTGGCAAATCGCAAGAGAGCGCGAAAATGTTCCGGATTGCTGTGCGGGCTGTCTCCATTTCCCATCAAACCCATTATATGCAACTGGCTCTTATTTTTTTTCACATTACTGATCGCCCCAACCAGTGCGGGACTCATAAAAAAACTCTTGCTTTTTATGCTATCGGAAATAATGCGCGATTCTTGCAAAGCGACTCTTCCGGCGCCAATATTCATATGTCCCGATTCCGAACCGCTCATTTGACCTTCTTCTAAACCAACATCAACACCAGTCGCCCCTAATTTTGTTCCGGGATATAACTCAAAAAGTCGATCAATATTTGGCTTTTTCGCCAAAGTTATCGCATTATATTTTGACGGCAAAGCAAGACCATAGCCATCAAGAATTGCTAAAATTATCGGTTTTTTTTCGTTTAACATTATATTAGACCTTCCTCAATTCGAAGTAATCGATTATATTTACAAATCCTCTCGCCCCGTGAAAGCGAACCGGATTTCATATAATCCGCTCCGGTGCCAACCGCCAAATCAGAAATGAAATCGTCAGTCGTTTCTCCTGAGCGATGCGACACTACAATTTTCATTTTGTTTTTTTTCGCCAGTTTTATGCAATCAATTGTTTCCGAAAGCGTTCCGATCTGATTGACCTTGATGAGCACAGCATTGCAAGCTTTTTTTTCAATCGCCATTTTTAAACGCTTCACATTAGTAACTAAAAGATCGTCTCCGATAAGCATAATCTTGCTTCCCAATTTCTCATTCATCATTCGCCATCCCTCCCAATCATTTTCATTAAGCCCATCTTCAACAGAAATTTCATTATATTTAGCGATCCACTCATTATAAATATTAATCAGCATTTCGCGCGTTAACGTGGAATTTTCCGGCTTAAAAACATAGCGATCCTCTTTTTCATTATAAAAAGAATTGGCCGCTGCATCAATTCCGATATTCACCTGCGTTCCCGCCTTATATCCCGCCTTTTCGATCGCTTGATTGATCAAATCCATCGGTTGCGCGTTGCTTTCCATGCGTGGCGCAAAACCACCCTCATCTCCAACGCCAATTGAATAGCCCTCGCTTGAAAGAATTTTCTTAAGTTCATGAAAAACTTCGCTACCCGCTCGCAATTGTTCCTTAAATGTTTTTAATCCGCTAGGTACCAATTTATATTCTTGAATTGAAAGTCCCGAATCACTATGCTGTCCGCCATTAATAATATTAAACATCGGGATTGGCAATTTGAATTTTTTAGGCATTTTGAAAGTTTTGGCGATATAAGCATAGAGAGGAATTTTATTTTCCAATGCCGCTGCGCGACAAACCGCCAAAGACACTCCCAAAATCGCATTTGCGCCAAGATTAGTCTTGTTCTCCGTCCCATCAAGTTCGAGCATTTTTTTGTCAATTTCTTTTTGCTCCAAAACTTCCATTCCGACAACAATCTTAGCGATTTTTTTATTCACATTTTCAACAGCAGAAAGCACGCCCAGTCCGTGATAACGCGCAGGATCATTATCGCGCAACTCAAGTGCTTCAAATGTTCCGGTTGACGCGCCGGACGGCACCGCGGCCGTTGCCACTATTCCCGATTCCAGTGTTAGCTCAACTTCAATTGTAGGATTTCCGCGCGAATCTAAAATTTCTCGCGCATAAATTTTTTTGATTTTTGACATATTTTTTATTATAAACAATTTACTATTCTGATTATACACCATTGTCTATTTTTCTTCCAAAACCTCAATTCCCGGCATTTTTTCTCCCGCTAAATAATCCAGCATAGCACCCCCGCCAGTGGAAATAAAATCCACCTTTTCCATTGCGCCACCGCGTTCAAGAATTTCCAGCGTTTCTCCGCCACCAATAAGCACAAAAGCGCCACTTACCAACACTGCCTTAAGTATTTCGTTGGAACTTACGGCATATTTTTCTTCTTCAAATTTTCCCGTCGGACCATTCCAAACAATTGTTTTGGCGGTTGCAATAATTTCCTTGAATTTTTCAAGAGTTTTTGGTCCGATATCCAATCGATCATCGATAAAATCAAACGGTAAAAACACTTTTTCGCTAAATGCAATTTTTTGATCAATCGCTTCATTGGCGATTCTTCCACCAACCAAGATATAGTCATATTTTTCCTCAAAAAATTTAATCACCGGAAGTTTTGTTTCAATTTTCGCTCCCCCAATAATCGCCACTGCCGGACTGATGGGATGCTCTTTGATAATTGTCATTTCGGCAATTTCTTCTTGCAAACGACATCCGACAGCACTTGGCAAAATCCTCGCCACACCGGTAACGGACGCATGATCACGATGCGAAGCGCTGAAAGCATCATTAACAAAAAAATCAAAATTTTCCGCTAACTTTGAGGAAAATTCAGGATCATTTTTTTCATCCCCCGCGTAGAAACGCACATTTTCCAAAAGCGCCACGCCTTCGTTCAAATTTTCCAAAGCATTTTTTACTTTTTCCCCGACACAATCAGACACAAAAGTTATTTTTTCACCAAGTATTATTTCCGCATCATTAACAACTTGCTCCAAGGAAAAATTCGGATTGACTTTTCCGTCAGGACGCCCCAAATGCGAGATCAAAGCAACTTTACATTTTTTGCCTAACAAATAATCAATTGATTCTTTGGCGGCTAAAATTTTAAAATTTTCCTTCACTCTCCCATCCTCAATCGCCACATTAAAATCAACCCGCAACAATATTTTCTTTCCCGCCACATCGGCGTTTTGAATCCTTCTCAAATTCATAGTTTTTTTATTTTTTAGGTTATTATGACTGAATTATAACACAAAACGCAAACCACAACCATATAACAGCAAGTATGCAGTTCTATTTCTTGCAATAGATTAAAATTTGTCAATTGACAGCTGTTGCATTATTATAAATCGATTTGACTCACAATCATCATTATTGCAAAAATACTAATATTTATCAAGAAAAAATACCATAAAACCAAAACGCCACGCTAAAAAACTGTGTCGTCTTCCAAAATTAACAAACAGCAAAAAGCTATGCCAAAATTTGCCTATAAAAGTTTCAGTCCTGTTGCTTCGTAAGCGGAAATCAGTAAAAAGTTAGAGCTATTGAAAAAAATTAAAATAAAATTTATTAATGATTTGACATAATTTTATCCTTCTCTCTTGATATGGGTTCACTATTTAATTACCTCCATCTCTGCTGTCACTTTTTGTATCTCTATAATTTTTGTCAAAATAAAAATCCAAAAAATAAAACTGATTAAATATACAAGAATGCGTGAAAGAAAAACGCCAAGCGATAGCACAGTCAAAAATAAAACTATTGCCATATAAATTGGAATTGTGGGAAAATTTTCACTGGCATAATCAGGTGAGATTAAATTTTGAATTTTTTGATTTACGATTTTTGTGAATACATCCGTTACCCTTTCTGATCCGGTTAGTGTTTGATTAGCCATTTTTCCCAGTTGTTCCCTTCCCGCTTCCAAAATTTTTTGCTTTTGCAGTTCCTCGATTTTTTGCAAATCAATAGAAAGAATAATTTGATTGCCTTGAGCTAATTTTAATAATTCAGTCTTTTCATCAACAATTTGACTAGCTTGATAGTTTTGTAAAATCATTTGATCTACTGTCAAATTTTTATCATTTAACTTTTGCAAATCAGGATTAAGTTTATATAAAATATTTCGCGCCAAACTATTTTCTAAAATCGCACCAACATCAAAAACGGGAAGTTTTAGAAGTCCCACTGCTTTAGCTTGAAAATAATATTGACTGGAAATAGCTAAAGTCAACGCAAAAATAAAAAAAACTTTTCCCATTCGCAATGTTTTTGGTAAATACAATTTCACATTCTGTCCTAGATCGTTTTTAATCTGCCTGGAAGAAACAATAAATAATCCTATGGCTAAGAGTAGAAAGGCAATATGCCAGATGGTGTGCACAAAGATCAGGCTCAAAAAAATCCCCAGCACAATTGAAAGATTGATTAAAAGTTTTTCCGAAATTAAAATAAACTCCAAGGAATATACAATATAAAATAAAGAAAACCAAATCATTGGCACCAGCCAAACGCTAGAATTAGGGATTAGGATTGCATTGTTCAAAGAAAGCCAAGCAAAAAAAGCAACGACAAAAGAAAGAAAAAATAGAGAAAATTTAAGGATATTTTTTCGCATTTTTTGTTTTTTTAAATTTTAATTAGCTTCTTTAATCCCAAAAAATATCTTTGCGTTTTCAGTTGTGATTTTCGCCAAATCCTCGATCTCCAATCTTTTTGTTTCAGCGATTTTTTGTGCCACATATTTGACATAGCTTGGTTCATTTCTTTTTCCCCGCATCGGAACAGGAGCAAGATATGGGCAATCGGTTTCGAGCATTATTTTCTCAATTGGAATTTTTCTAAGCACTTCAAAAATTTCTGCGTTTGGCTTATTATAAGTAATATTTCCAGAAAAAGAAAACAGCATATTTTCCTTTTTCAAAACTTTTTCCGCAAATTCCAATTTTCCACCAAAACTATGCCAAACAAAATTCAATTCCGGAAAATTTAAAATAATTTCAAAAATATCTTCATAGCTATCCTTGGCTTCGCGATATGCGCTTGGCGCAATCGGACGCGATCCGCGACAATGCAAAATAACCGGTAATTTCAAAACTTTTGCAAATTCTAGCTGAAGTATGAAGCCTTTTTTCTGCAACTCTTTTTGCTCTTCAGTAATCACGCTCCTGTCGGGAATAAAATAATCCAAGCCAATCTCGCCAATGGCAACTAGTTTTTTGCTCGAAGCTAAGGCCTTGAGCTGGGAAATCTTATCAAAACTTCTCTCCCCATATTCCATAAAATAATGCGGATGAAACCCAATGGAACAAAAAATGTTTTCATATTTCTCAGTCAACACCACTGACCGCTGACTACTGCCAAGTCCTGCTCCAATGTTAATGATTTTTTCCACGCCACCTTGAAAAGCCCGCGCAATTACTTCATCGCGGTCTGTGTCGAATTGTTTGTCGTCAATGTGAGCGTGGGTTTCAATTAGCATAGTTATTGAGCTTTTGGCCTAATTATCATTTCATGCATTACATCATCCTCTTTTCTCTTAGTTTCCAATTCTTCTATTCTAAATTCCATGCCTACATCCTTGCTCAATTTTTCCAATTGTTTTGTTATGATCTGATATGAAGTTTTCTCCCTGAACTGCGCCAAAATCGGCAAGGGATTATTTTTGTCAACATAGTTACGCTTATATGCTTCCGTAAAGCCGATAATCAGCGCCCCGCCCGCTTTCTTGCTGCCGTCGCTCGCCAAATCAGAAATATAAATAACCGGCTCGCTGTGCCTTTCCAGCCAATAATCCTCTTCATCTTCACTATCGTAATCATCTTCATACCGCTCTTCTCTTTTGTGCGAAACACCTTCATAAGCCAGGATATACCCATGAATATTCCCGTTGCTGTCAGTATATTTAAAACTCATATTCGGGCGATCTTTTGCCTCATTATTAACATCCTTGGCAATCAAGGCATTTTCCATGTTATGCAAATATCCTATCAGGCTTTCATTGTCACGATAGGCTTTGCCTTCGATGTAGGCCACCGGCAAACTATCTTCAAACGTCAAATATCTAATTCCCTTGGGCAGCATAACACTTGCGTCTTTCTTGCTTGAACTTTTTATTTCTTGAATATTGACACTTCTATTCGCAATAATATTAGCACCTTTATCTTTTTTAACATTCAACATATACACTTGATCATGCAACTTATCGCTATACCCAACCGGCGCCTCGGGAATGAAGGTGTTATTTTCTTTGGGAAGAGTCGTAAGTGAATCTGTATAGCCCAGGCCAATCGGGACCCTTTCTTCGTCCAGGTCGTCTTCTTTGGCAAATCGTTTTAAATATTCCTGAAAGAAATCTGCATAAATGGTCTTAATTATTTCTTCTTTCTGCAAATGCCCTTTAAAATTCTGTGCCACTTCGATATTGTCACAGGCAATCAACTTAGGCTTATCAAGCAACACGCTTTCGTTCACCACCTCGTGCATTTTCACCCCGTCCTGTTCCATTCTTTTCCTGAGCTCGGCAATGTTCTGACTAATGTCCTTATCCTTGGTCAGAACACTTTGCGCAATAGTCCGCCACTTACCTTCACTGTTTTTCTTTTGAATGGTGAAAAGCGAGCATATTGGGTTAAAAGTATAGACATTATTTTTTCCACTTCCAAAAGGCATGCAGCAAGCCGTGTCATTGCCGGCCACAACACCGTCCGGATCAGATTTCAGGTTAATTTTCGCCCGATATTCTTCAGCTTCTATCTTTTTCTTCAAGCCGATTTTTTCATCAAATAAAATCTTTTGTATCTCGTCAGTAAATCCAACTACTTGTGGAAATTCTTCATCCGGCTTTTCCGATTTGAGATAATTCATTAACACGATATTCTTTGATTTAAACAAGCGATTCAGTTCCGCAAACAGGACGGAAGCGTTCTGCGCCTCGCCTTTTTTGTTCTCGCTCCGCTTCCCAACTGCTTGAAAGATTAAATCTTTCAAAGGTCTCTCCACTCCAGATTCGTTTTTCGAGCTGTCTTTCTTAATCGCATATTTGATTTCGAGCGGTCGAAATACTTGGAGCTGGTCGTAGACGCCCTCCACCAAAGCATCCCGAAGTTCCTCAGCTGTCAGGTCAAGATTGGGAAACTCAAAATAGTTAGACGGCTTTTTCCGATCCTGGATTTCTTCCGGCGTGTGACCATCACCAACACTAAGAAATACAGCTGGATTTTTCCAAAATTCCATCACCTTGTCCATAGAAATGTTTGGATGGAAAGCTAGCGTCTCAATATAATTATACATTCTTTCTTTCCCCTCTTTTTTCAGTGATTGTAATTGTTCTAAAATCTCCCTTTGCCCAAGCAAAGAGCAAATTTCTTCATACTTTTTAAGATTCTTCCAGGACTGAAAAATCTTTCGCGGTTCATCAAGGTCATTAAGCAAAGTTTGCAATTTTACTATTCCAGGATATTTTCTAGCTTCAGCAATTGTTTCGTTGAAATCAAGATTGATATTGTCCACCAGGTTATTCAGCTTATGGTGCGCTGTTCCTTGGTCATAGGAACTATCATCTTTTTGCACTTGTACAAGGATGCTATTATAGAATTCTTGCGGATCCAGATTTGACTCTTTTGCAACTTCCAATATTTTTCGAAAATTATGCAACCCGTCGTGCCGCCGAAGCCATTCACGATTCAGATATTCAAACATTTTCTGGTAACCGAAATATTCGGCGCCTGCTCGGAACGGGCCAGATATGTTTTGTTCGTCTTGCCAGTCTTCAGATTTTTGTTTCAAGGTTTCAAAAATTTTCATTGCGACAGTGTTGCCATCTTTTGCGCCATTGTCTTCTTCAGCCTTTTCTATTTCTAGTGCACAATATAAATATTCAACAAAAGTTAAGTTAAAATTTTTATTTTTTCCTTCAGAAATATCCACATCCTCAGGATCACGTGATAGTGCAGGTACGGCATAATATTCTGCCAAATAGGCAAGTGCATCATAAGCTTCCTGTCTTTCCGACAATGGCATCTTTTTGTTTCTTGCAACTTCTTTTTTCTTATTACAAAACTCCAAGTATGGCACCCTACATTCAGAAATTTGATCATTAAACCAAATCACCATTTCCCATTGTTTTTTTTCTATAAAATAACTAAATTTTTTAGCAAGTTCTTTGTCTATCCACGTCATATTCATTTTTAAAATTATTTCTGCGTTTGTGTATAATGTTCCGACCAAATCATACTCTTTCGTCAAAAACGCATCTTCCATTAGCTCTAAAAAAATGGCTGGAAAATTAAAATCCATCCCCCTGCATCCGCAAAAAGAAAGAAAAGAAGAAACAAATTCTATCAATTTTTTTCTCCCAACTTTATTTAATTTTTCTTTCAAAAGTCCACTAAAGAATGCCTGAGTTTCTAGATTTAAATAATCAAGCTTAATTTGCATTTTTTCGGCTAATTTGTCTAGCCGGACTATCTCATCAAAACTACTAGAGCTTCTTATTGCCTTTTGGAATATATTTGTCAAATCCAATTCAATATTCACCTGTTTCGCGAAATCAATCATATCAAATAAATCTGGGCTAAAATTTTTTTCAAGTAAAAGCTTCTCGATAGCATTATAAAAGAAGACGTCAATTCCTGACTTTGAAAAATCTATATTTATATTTGCTTCTTTAGCAAGCTCAAATGCCCTCTTGCATGATATTTGACCCCTCTCCAACCCGCTCAGTAAATCTATCTGCAAGCGTTTTTCTATATCAAACTTCTCTAAATCTAAATCTATTTTTCCTTTAATAAGCTCACAAATATTTTTAAATTCTTTAAAATAATACCTTTCGAAAAATGACCCCACAATTATTTTAATACCTGATTGAATTTTTGATTCGGAGTATTCTAAATCAATTTTTACTTCTCTAGCCAAAGAAATAATATTCATAACTTCACAAGCATTATCAAAATTAAATTGATTTTTCCTATGTGGCATTTTGTCTTCTAATATTTCTTGCATAAAAGCCCCGATCTCTGGACTTGAAAAATCCAATTCTATTTTCATTTCCTTTGCGAGGGTAACCACATCATTCATGCCATGGATTGAACGAGGATACCGCCCCCCCATTGATTTAAAAAGCAACAACTGACAACAATGTTTAAATATTTGCGGGGAATAATTAATTTCAATTCCAATTTCTCTCATTGGGCCAATTATATCCTTAACACTTAAGACACAATCACTTCGTTGAAAAATAAATTCCATTTTTTTTTGAATCACCTCAATTTGACTATTTGAATAATCCAAAATAATATTTTCCTTTTTAGCTTTTTCAAGAACATCTTTAATTTCACCAGCATTAAGTTGATGCTGATGAAATAAACTTAATAAATCATTTTTTATACTTTCTTTGTTTACAAAATAATCAATCTTTTCTTTTGAATAATCCCCGCCATTTTTCAACTCATCATTAACACATTCTGCCTCTCCCTGTTCCCTATCTACAACTTTTCTTTTCCCCTCCGAATTCAAAGCCTCAAAATCCTGTTGTTTTTTTAAAGCTTCCGCAAAATTGAATTGTCCAGCGCCTTCTAACATATGATTTGTTGATTTATTTGTTATTTTATCCTTTGAAATAAAACTTCATCCATTTTTTTTGTTTCCATGGCTCTTTTAATCTTCTGCGAAGTTTCGGGAACAAATGGCAAAAGCAAATCTGAAACTAATGTGATATCTGCCAAAAGTTTTTCCATCACTTTCTCAAATTTAATCTTGTCGGTTTTTGCCAGTTCCCACGGCTTATTCTCTCCGATAAATTTATTATTATCGGAAATAATTCTCCAAACATACTCTAGCGCCTGATTCAAATCAATATTGTCAATCAGTTTTTCGAAGGTTGAACCTTCGATTTCCGAAGGTTCAACCTTCAACTCGATATTTTCCGATAATTTAATTACCCGCGAAACCAAATTCCCCATTCCATTTGCCAAATCCGCATTGTATTTCTCAATCAATTTTTCCCAAGTGATATCAAAATCCTCGCCAAAATTTGCTCCCGCCAAAAGCAGATAGCGCGTTGCGTCCACGCCGAATTTTTCTACCATTTCATAGGGCGAGATAACGTTACCAAGGGATTTGCTCATTTTTTGGCCATCGACTGTGATAAAGCCATTCACAAAAATTTGCTTGGAATTAGGCAGCTTTGCTGACATAAGCATCGCCTGCCACATGGCCGATTGTTGGCGTAAATTATCTTTGCCACAAACCTGCATGCCCGGCCAGAATTTCTCAAAATTTTCTTTCTTCTCCGGCCAGCCTAAAGTTGAAATATAGTTAACCAACGCATCAAACCAAACATACATCACATGCTGGTCATCTCCCGGCACAGGCACACCCCAAGCCATTTTGCTCTTAAGCCTGGAAACGCTAAAATCCTCCAGTCCTCGCTCTACAAAACTTTTTACTTCATTCATCCTTTTTTGCGGCATAACAAAATCAGATTTATTTTTATATAATTCCAAAAGTTTTTCTTGATAAGCGGAAAAGCGGAAAAAATAATTTTCTTCGGAAATGATTTCAATTTCCATATTCGGATGATCAGGACATTTCCCATCAACCAATTCAGAGTCAGTTTTTTCCAATTCGCATCCGACACAATATTTTATTTTATAATTTTTTTTGTAAATATCTCCGTTTTTTTGGCAAAGTTTCCAAAATTCCTGCGCAGCCTTGATATGCTGTTCATCTGTCGTTCGGATAAAATTATCAAAGCTCAAATTAAGCGAGTGCCTTAGCTTATCAAATTCCGGCACGATACTATCACAATATTTTTTCACATCCATTCCTAATTCAATCGCTTTTTGATAAATTTTTTGTCCATGCTCATCCGTTCCGGTATTAAAAAAAACTTCTTCGCCCAAAAAACGATGATAGCGCGCCAAAACATCCGCTTCAACAATTTCTTTCGCAAAACCAATGTGCGGTTTGGCATTGATATAGGGCAAAGTAGTTGTAATGTAGAATTTATTTTTCTTCATATTCTAATAAACAATAATTACAAATTCCCCTTTCACTTTATCTTTATTATCCAAAAAATACCCCAGAACCTCAGAAATGGTCCCGCGCACAATTTCTTCAAACATTTTCGTGAGCTCGCGACCAAGAATTATTTTTTTATCCGGCGCAAGATTTTTTAAAAGTTCCAAATTTTTAATCAAGCGATGTGGTGATTCAAAGTAACTGACCGGGTATTTTTGTGAAATAATTTCTTTAAAAAAAGTTTCTCGTCCTTTTTTATGCGGAGGAAATCCAAAAAAAACAAACCTCGAAAGATCAATTCCGGAAACGCTGGCAAGCGTGGTAAGAGCAGAAACGCCAGAAATAGGAATAGCTAAAATATTATTTTTCACGGCATACTCAACAAGCTGATTGCCCGGATCGGATATGCCTGGAGTACCAGCATCAGTAATAAGTGCAATATTTTTTCCGGAAATCAGCTCTTCCACAAGATAATTCAATTTTGGCACCGGTTTAATTGCCCCGCCTTGGCGAATATTTTGATAGAACGAAACGGTTGGGGTTTTAATTTCGTAGCGTTCTAAAAGTTTACGACTCGTTCTTGTATCCTCACATGCGATTAAATCCACTTTTTGCAAAGTTTCAATTGCCCGATATGTCATATCAGAAAGATTGCCAATCGGCGTTGCCACGATGTATAATATGCCTGTAGTCATAAATAGAGTTTAACTTAAAATAATTTTTTTATCAAACAATCAATATGATTCTTGCCACCCACGCCCTCGTTGGTGCCGCTATTGGAAAAAATATTAGCAATCCCTGGATAATTATCACGCTTTCACTTGTGTTTCATTTTGCAATGGATAGTTTTCGCCATGGAGAATATTTTGATGATCGTATAGCCACACTGAAAACTACTTGGTGGAAAGTTGCCTTGGATTTAATTTCCGGATTATTGATTATTTTTTTTGCCATTTATTTGCAAAAACCAAACATAATCCAAACAAGAAATATTTTACTTGGCGCTTTCACTTCAATGTTTCCCGATCTCTTGACTGTGTTTTATTGGAAATTTCACTTTAAATTTTTAGAAAAAATCAAACAATTTCACGCTTTTTGTCATCGCTATAGCAGATTTTCCAAACATGGGAAAGAGCGACAATGGACATTGCGAAACGCTATCAATGATTTGTTTTTTTCCATTGTCGCAATAATTTTACTTTTTATTTAAATCTCATAATCAGTAATCAAATTTTTCTTTTTTCCATTAAATCGTTGATAAAAAGACTAATCGCCGTTGCTACGGGAATGGAAATGATGGCGCCAAGCATACCGCCCAATCTCGCCCCAACAAGCAACGCAACAATTGTTGCTACCGGATTTAACCCTACCGCTTTTTTCATTACTTGCGGAACAATAATATTACTTTCCAATTGTTGTGCAATCAAATAAACTAAAAAGGCAAAAAATCCAACCGTCGGAGAAATTAAAAATCCCAATATAATGCCGGGTATGGCAGAGATAATCGGACCGACATAGGGAATAATTTCCATCAACCCGGCAAACATTCCCAAAATTAAAGCATAGGGCACGCCAATTGAATATAAACCGATAGAATCAAGTATGAAAATAATCAACATTAAAAATAATTGTCCCAACATCCATTTGCCGATTTTTTCTTTAATGCGGGAAGACAAATCAGCGGAATATTTTTTGTATTTATCCGGAGAAACAGAAACAATAAATTTTTTAATACCATTCTCTTCCACCGTCATATAAAAAGCCAAGGAAAAAACCACGACAGCGGAAAAAAATCCGGAAAAAATTCCAAATGTTTGAGAAAGAATATTTTTAGAAAAATCCGAAAATGCTCCGGTAATATTATTTGTAAATTGCTGAAAATCAACGCTAATATTTTTACTTCTAAAAAAATCTCCTAAATGAACAAGTGTAATTTGCATTGATTGAAAATAATTGGGGAAATTTTGAGAAAAATCTTGAAATTGGCTAATCATTGGAGGAACGACAAAAGAAATAGCCAATCCCAAAATTAAAAATAAAATCAAAAATAAACCTAAAACGCTAACTGCACGCGGAATTTTTTTGCGCTGAAAATAATCCACCAATGGATCCATTGCTGAAGTTATAATTACCGCAATAAATACCAAAGCAATCACATCCATAACTAAATACAAAAACCAAAGCGCTAAAAGAATTAAAATTATTTTAAAAATAATACTTGTCGATATTTCAATTTCCTGTTTTTCAATCATATGTTTTTTTTAAATTAAACACTTAATGCCTTTTTTAATTTTAACTCATTTTTATGCGGACCGATAATTGCCAAGTTCAATTTTTTGTTTTGAAAAATATCTTTGGCAACTGCCAAAATATCTTCCGCTGTCACAACATCAATTCGCTGAAAAATACCTTCTCTTTTTAGAATTTCTCTTCGCGACAATTCTTGTCCTACAAAAAACATTGCCACTTCGTCAGACGCTTCCATGCCCATCACCATTTTTCCTTTGATATAGTCTTTGGCTTTTTGCAACTCTTTTTCCGCTACTTTTTCTGTCGCAATTTTTTTATATTCCCTCAAAATTGTCTCGAGTGCCAGAGTGAGATTTTTATGCTCCACTCCCGCTTGTGTTGCCAAATATCCGCATTCCTCAAACGCTTCCGTATTGGTGCGGACATAATATGCCAAACCTCTTTTTTCGCGCACTTCCATAAACAATCTGCTTGACATATTGCCGCCTAAAATAATCGAAAGCAAAGAAAGCGCAAAACGTTTTTCACTATATAAATCATACGCCCGCACGCCCAAAATCAATTGTGTTTGATCGGTTTTTTTGAATTTTATTTTTATTGCCGGTGTTTTTTGTGCTTCTTTTATCTTTTTCAATCCAGGCTTTTTGCCATCCGGCATTTCTTGAAAATATTTTTTTATCTGGTTGGTAATTTTTTGTTCATCAATTTTTCCCGCCACACAAATCACCGTGTCATTCGCCAAATAAAAACGCCGCATATATTTCAAAAAATCGGCCCGCTTAAAACTTTCGATTGTTTTTTTATAACCGATAATATCTCGTCCCAGACTCGTGCCCGGATAGAGTAAACTTTCGAAAACATCGCCAATGTTACGCATTGGCATATCTTCATACATATTCAGCTCCTGAATAATCGTCCCTCTCTCCTTTTCAACTTCCGCTTCGTCTATTTTGGAATTGAGATACATATCAGAAACCACATCGAGTGCAATGTCGATATGCTTCGCATCAACTTTAACATAATAACCTGTTGAATCCTTGGAAGTAAAAGCGTTAAACTCCCCGCCAATCGCATCCAATTCTTCAGAAATAGAAAGTGCTGTCGGTCGTTTTTCAGTTCCTTTAAACAGCATATGTTCGATAAAATGCGAAAGCCCCGCCTCTTTTTCGCTTTCATAGCGACTGCCAACACCAACCATCACCACAACCGTCACTGTTTGCGTCTCTTGCATCGGGACAGTAATAATGCGCAATCCATTTTTAAATTGGTTCTTTTTATACTTCATAAAATCTAAATAATTTTAAATCTAATTATTTCTAATGAAAAATCCTCATCTCTTCTTCCTTGCTCGTTAGCAATCCTCAATATACTGCTTTTCATTATTTTAAGCTCTTCAAGTTGTGAAAAACTAGTTTCCGAAACTGATTCAATTCTCACTCTAATCTTCCAATCCTTTCCCGCATAAGAAAAGGCGGCATATGTCCTTCCTTTCTTATACTTCCCCAATTCCCCTCCAAAACGAATTGTCATATTTTTTCTACCGGACAATAACGCTTTTTTATAATTGGCAGGAAAAAATATCCTATCCATACTATTTCTTTTTATTTCGCGAATGTCTAATTAATCCGGCAAAAGGAATTATCTCCAAACCTTTTTTCTCAAGTTCGTCCAAAAACAGATTCATTCCTATGGAATCGGATGAAATATGCCCGGCAATCACAACGTTTATATGTGCTTCTTCAGCCGCTTTTCGGTGGTCTTCACTTTGGTGCATTCCGATAATCGTTCCCACTCCGGCATTGACCATTGCTTGATAGATTTCTTTCGAGCCCTCTGTTCCTCCTGTAATTTCCGATGCAACAATTTTTCCCGCGCGGTTTTTTTTGTCTCCGGAAAATAAAATCGGTCCGGCGCCTTGCTTTTTCGCTTCTTGATATTCCGGCACGCCACTCAAAATTTCCAACACCTCTCCCACATAGCGCGGTTTTTCTTTTTCAATTATTTTTGTAATAAATTGCGCCACCATATTATCCGCCGGCGTATGCACATTCATCAAATTAATTTTCAAAAGTCGCGCCGCATCCACTGTTACATAGTGATTCACAGGATTGAGTCCGCGCGCCACTTCGGAAATTCTTTTGTGAATCATCTTTTCCGCCACATTCACCGGAACACCGATTTTTTCCATCATATCAATTTGCAAATCCATCACCGCATCCAATCCTGAAAGACCGAGACCTATCGGATGATGATTAATCACCAAATCCGCTCCCAGTTCGCGCGCCAAAATTAAACCGCCGACTGAAATATCAATTCCTGCCAGAATTTTTTTGATTTTTTTTGCACCATTATTATTATGAATCCGCGAATCGGCATAGGGATTTGTCAGTCGTTCTTTGTCAAAATATTTTTGCTCTTCTTTTGAAAGCTTGGCATATTCCTCTTTTTTCCGTTTTAAATATTCCTCGATTTCCGCTTTGGTGCGAAAATCATTTCTAATTCCCAACTCGATTGCCAGTTGATAAATTTCTTGAATTGTCATAATTATAAATTTTAATTTTTAAATAAGCCTAGGAGAATTTCCTCCGCTTGTTTTTTTCAAAGTAACATATTCAAAGACAAAAAGCAATCAAAAAAAATAAGTCTAAAAATTTCGCCTTTTTTCTGTTTTGTGTTATTATAAAGAAAAGATAAAAAAACTAATAAAAAAATATGAATAAAAAAATGAAAATTGCCACCTTGGCACTTGTTCTAATTAGCATCGCGATATTCACCGCGCTAATTTTCATATTTGCTTTAAATAAAAATACTAAAAAAACTGCCAATATCACTGATTCAAAAACAGAAAACAAACCGGTTTTTTGCACGCAAGACGCCAAGCGTTGTGCGGATGGTTCATTTGTTTCCCGCACTGGACCAAATTGCGAATTTGCGCCATGCCCGAATGAAACGACGCCACAAATCGTTGGCGGTCAATGCGAATATGAAAAAATTACAGGAAATTGCGATATATTATCCATCTCTCCGGATAATATCGTTAAATTTTATTTTTCAAAAATGGAACCGCTTCCCGATATCCCGTTAGCAAAAAATTTAATTGGCAACCACTCTGATGCGCTGAATATTCTCAATAATCAAAATCTTTCCGTCAAAGTCGGCGACAGGTTCAGTTGCGAAGCGCAAATAGAAACCAAAGGCACTTGCACGCCAGTGGTTTTTAAATTTATTTCCATAAGCCCTTTAATGAGCAAGATGCGAATTTATCAGAATAAAAGTCTTGGATTTGAGCTTAAAATTCCTAACAATACCACAGTAATTGAAAATGGTGACATCGTATGGATTGTACCCAAAGATAGCTTACAAACTGAATATTATATCACTGAACTCGCACAGATAAAAAACTCTTCATTGTCAGACTATGAAAAAGTCAAAAGAGTTGATTGGGCTTTCTTAGTAAAAAAAGTTAAAAGTGATGCAGAGCTGGAAAGTTTTATTCAAAAAAGATATGGCAATGGTTGCAAGCTAGGAACAAGCGAACCAGCTTCTCAAGATGGCGTTTTTGATGTAAATATTATTACAAGCAAGCCGGAAGGCAACTGTTTCTTGAATTTTGTAAGGGATATAAAATATTATCCCGAAAAAAATCTAGTTATTGCCTATGACATTGGTCAAGCAACAAGTTTTTATGATACTAATGGAAATGACACTTTTGATGGAATAATGGCTAATAATGTTAAATTTATAAAATAACCAATACCACAAAAACTAAAATGATTTACTATTATTGAAGGTAGATTATTTTTTATAATAACCACCTTGAATCAATTCAATTTCCCCTTTAAATAATTTTCCAGCTCTGTAATTTTAATTCTTTCTTGCGTCATCGTATCGCGATCTCGAACAGTTACCGCCTGATCATTTAGAGTTTCAAAGTCCACTGTTACGCAATATGGCGTGCCGATTTCATCTTGGCGACGATAACGTTTGCCGATTGATTGCGTTTCATCATATTCCACCATAAAATCTTGTTTCAAAGTATCCCAAATTTTTTTGGCCGGATTCGTCAATTCTTCCTTTTTGGAAAGTGGCAAAATCGCCACCTTTACCGGCGCAAGACGCTTGTCTAATTTCAGAACAACCCGGGTTTCTTCACCGACCATTTCCTCAGTATAAGCTTGATCAAGAAACATAAAAACCAAACGACCCAATCCAACTGAAGTTTCCATAATATGCGGAATAAATTTTTCATTTTTCTCTTGGTCAAAATAACTCAAATCAACTCCGGAAAATTTACTATGTTGTGAAAGATCCCAACTTCCTCGCGCATGAATACCCTCAATTTCTTTAAAGCCTCCAAGCGCTTTAAAATCATATTCAATATCAAAAGCTTCCGACGCATAATGTGCCAATTTTTCATGTTTATACCAGCGGATTTCTTTTTCCGTAATGCCATAATCCAAAAACCACTTCCAGCGATCTTCTTTCCACGCATCATATTTTTCCTTCATCATATCGGGATGCAAAAAATATTGCATTTCCATTTG
>JAJYDG010000035.1 GCA_021777675.1 bacterium
TTGTGCGTTTTCGGAATGACGGGTGGCTTTTTTTCTGAATGCCGCTTGGCTGAAGGCATTTACTTCAGGTATTTTTTGAGAAGAATTTGACAAAATAATTTCTGATTCTTTTTCTTTTTCAATATCAATAACCAAAACGGGTATTTGGTCGAGTTCATTGACAAGGGCGGTATTGAGAAATTGGATAAAATTTTCTCGAGAAAATTTGAGCGCGCTTTTTTTTAGTTCTTCCGAAGAAAAGAGCTCGAAAATTTCCTTGGGAGCAAAAATTAATTTGTCACCCAATTCTATTTTTCCGGAAATGACATCTTGAAAAGTTTTAAGCGGATTTTGTTCTTGCTCGGTTAATCCTTCGGTGATTTCTATCAAATTTTTATTACGTAAAAGAAAAGCCGATGCCGTTCCGGTTTGAGAAAGCAAGATATTGTTTTTTTCTATTATGGCGCAAATTGCATTGAGATGACCGATCCAGTTGATATTTTCATGAGTAACCAATTTTGCCAAGGCCAAGTTGGCTTTATGCAGGGCTGTTTCGAAATTTTCAGCCGCTCCACGATTGACACCGGAAAAATATTCTTTTTTTATGATAGAAATTAAATAGTTTGCGATATAGGAAGAATCTTCCGAGTAGTCGTTTATTTGAAATATTCCGGTTAATGTGCCAAGATTTTTTCGTGAAATATTTTCCGGTTTTTCAAAAAGTATTTCCAAAAATGGACGGTATTCTTTTTTTTTGCAAATCAGAATATTTTGCGGTTCAGGGTTTAGTCCGAGTATTTTTTTATCCATTTTTTTTCTTAACATAAGCTTGAATCACTATAATATCTTAATTTTAGCACAGTTTGGGAAAAACAAAAGGATTTCAAAAAACACTCGGCTTGATTTTTGCGCGAGTGAATGAAAATAAGAATAAATTTTGTGCCAAAGGAGAGAATCGAACTCTCATGGGATTGCTCCCGCACGATTTTGAGTCGTGTGCGTCTACCAATTCCGCCACTTCGGCAAAAACGATTTAAAATTTGGAATTAAATTTGAAATATAGTATACTGTATTTAATTATGGCAAAAATTATTTCGTTAGTCAACCAAAAAGGTGGAGTGGGCAAAACTACCTCTGCGATCAACTTGGCGACATATCTGGCATCGGCGGGAAAGTTTGTGTTGCTTGTCGATCTTGATCCGCAAGGAAACGCTTCGTCCGGCCTGGGGATTGATATTCGCTCAATCAAAAAAAATCTTTATCATGCTATGATTTTGGGGGAGCATCCCAAGAATGTGATTATGCGAGTTTTTGCGTCCGGGCATGACCTGATTTCTTCTTCGCAGGATTTAGCAGGAGCGGGAGTTGAACTTATAAATATGGAAAATCGAGAATTTCGCCTTTATAACACACTACGCGAATTGCGAATGAATTATGATTATATTATCATTGATTCTCCGCCTAGCTTGGGGCTTTTGACCATCAACGGCTTGGTGGCGAGCGACGAGGTTATTATTCCGGTTCAAACAGAATATTTTGCTTTAGAAGGTTTGAGCCAACTATTGAATACAATCAGTTTGGTGCGTGAAAACTTGCAACCTAAACTAAAAATTATGGGCGCTTTGCTTACAATGTATGATAAAAGAAATCGTTTGTCGCGCCAAGTTGTAAAAGAGGTGCAAGATCATTTTCCCGGCCATGTTTTTGATAGTGTTATTCCTCGGAGTGTGCGATTGGCGGAAGCACCGGGATTCGGCAAATCTATTCTGGGCTTTGATGCTTTTTCTCGCGGGGCAAGATCCTATAAAAATTTTGCCAAAGAAGTTATTGAATTGGAAAAAACTAAAAAATAAACAAGAAACTAAAAATAAAAAAATATGTCACAAAATTATGGATTAGGAAGAGGACTTTCATCGCTTATTCCGCAGAAAAATAAAAAAATTAGCGAACCGGAGAGTGGTTTTAATTATTTTGGTTCCGCTAAAAAAGAAGTTGATGACGGAAGTAATCTTCTGCCGGATAATTCGTCAAAATTATTAGAAGATCATGAAATTGAAATTTCTCGCATTTCTCCCAATCCGCATCAGCCCAGACTGTATTTTGATGAAATAAAATTGCAAGAATTAGCGGAATCAATAAAGGAACATGGCATTATTCAACCGATTGTAGTTAGTGAAAATAAAGATAATTTTTTTGAAATAATCGCCGGGGAAAGGCGTTTTCAAGCGGCTAAATTGGCCGGGTTGTTAAAAGTCCCGGTTATTATTCGCAAAGCGACTGAACAACAAAAATTAGAGTTGGCCATCATTGAAAATGTGCAACGGCACGATCTTAATCCGATTGAAGAAGCGAAATCATTTCGCAATTTGATGGAAGAATTTGATTTGAGTCAAGAAGAAGCGGCAAAAAAAATAGGAACAAGTCGTAGCGCTTTTGCCAATAAATTACGAATGTTGAATTTACCGGTGGAAATGCAAAAAGCTTTAATGGAAGAAAAAATTACCGAGGGGCACGCTAGGGCAATTTTGGCAATTTCCGATTATGAGAAACAAAAAGCCTTATTTAATTTGATTCTTAAGAATGGTTTGACAGTGAGGCAAACGGAAAGTAAGACTAAAGAAGTTTTTGTTCGCACGCATAATCGAAAAATAAGCCTTGATTCTGAAATAAAAACACTGGAAGAACATTTAGCGCAAGCATTGAATACTAAAGTTAAATTGCAAAAAACGGGAGAAAGCGGAAGGATAATCATTGAATTTTATTCTGAAGAAGAGTTGCAAAATATCATTAAAAATATTGACAAAAAATAGGCTGTTTTTTTTGATAGCGTATTAGCATTAAAAATTTTGTCATTTATTTTTTTTATGCTATAATCCAAACACGATTTTAATCATAAAAGTTAAAAATAAAAAATGGATTTTCTAACTGTGGTCAAGGAAAATATTTCTATCTTGAAAAATCAGGTAAGCGTGTTGTTTGGGAATGTTTTTTCGTCTTCTTTTTTGGTTCGCTTCGGAAATTTCCCTCCCACACATGAACAAGCATTTTTTATTTTTGTCGGGGGAATAATTTTGAGTGGAGGAATATTTTTTGTTTTGCGAAAAAAAATGCATGTATTTAAAATTAAACGGGGAGAAAAAGGTAATATAAAAAAAAATAAAGCTGTTTCAAAAAAAAGTGCAAAACTGCAAAAAAGTTTGACAGCTGTTTTTGCTCAACAAAAAGAAAAAGAACTCCAAACTCATCCTCCTCTCCGTCGGGCATTTTCACTTCTTTCAATAATTTTCTTGGCAACTCTGATAGGAAACTTGCCGGAAAAATATCGTTTGGCCGATGCCTATCAAAATTGGCAAAATCAAAAAGCGCGTCAAACTTCCGGCGCGCAATTTTCAGCTTCACTAAATGGCATGGCAATGGTAGCGGGGGAAAGTCAAATCAAAAACAATCTTCCTCTGGTATTAGCCGCTACCGACATCGCTACTAACAATATCCAAGCCACTGCCAACCCCAATGCCAAAACCATTCAATTAGTTGGCACACTTGCCGACACTGATGGCAAAATGGTAAACGGCACCCACTCCATTCGTTTTGCCATTTATGACAGTGATCGAACCACAGTCGATCCCTACCCTTCCGATACCGACAAAAATCAAAGAATTTGGGAAGAAGTCCAATCAGTGGACATTAAGAACGGAGTGTTTAATGTCGAATTGGGAAAAATAAACAACTTGCCAACGACGCTTGCCAAAACAAATACTCAGTTCTATTTGGCAATGCGAGTGGAAAACGACAGTGAAATGGTGCCCAGAAAAAAAATCGGACCTTCTTTTTTCGCACTCAACTCCGAAAACGCCATCACTCTAAACGGAAAAAAAATCGGCAATCAATCCGGTGATATCCCCATCCTCAACCAAAGCGGACAAATTGATATTCAAAATCTGCCCACCGGAAATGGCAAAGATCAGTTGGTTACCGGTAACGACAAAAGATTCACGCTCAGTATTAGTGGACAAAAATATTTCACTATTTCCGGACAAACTTTTAAATTAAACAAGATTGATTTAAATAGCAACACCCAAGGAACATTATCCGTGGGACAAGGAGGAACCGGATTAACTAATTTTTCACAAGGAGATTTGCTCTATGCCTCGGGAACGGATGCGCTAGCTGGATTGACTATTGGAACAAATGGTCAAATTCTTACAATCAATAACGGCATTCCTGCTTGGAAAACAATTAATTTGGGTGATTCGCTTTTGGGCACCTTGCCTATTGCCAACGGCGGAACGGGAAATACTACTTTTTCTGCCGGATCAGTGGTTTTTTCTGATGGAACAAAATTAACCGAAAATAACGCTAACTTTTTTTGGGATAGCGTCAACTCCCGATTTGGTATTGGCAACAATAGCCCAGTTGCATTGTTTTCCGTTGGAACAGCTAGTCAATTTCAGGTTGATTCTTCGGGCAATGTTAGCGCTACAACTTATACAGGTAATGCTGTTTCTGCTGGAACCTATAATGGAAATATAATTTCGACCGGAACCGGCACGCTTAATCTTGGAGCCAATGTTCTTATTCTAACCGGCAATGTCAATCTTAATCAGAATTTGCTCACAACTGACACCCCGATTTTCGCGGGAATGACTTTGAATAATGGCAATCTTATTTTATCAGGAACAAGCACGATTACCATTGCCAGCACCAATCTCATCGCCAATCTTAATGCCGATATGGCGGACGGCTATCATTTCAATCAAGGTTTGCTCATCACCGATGCGCCTCAATTTTCCGGAATGACTTTGACCGGAGTGAGTGGCGTGCTTAAGGCTATGGTCGGTGTTATTTCCGGATCCGCCACCACAAGTGATCTGCCCGAAGGAACTAATCTTTATTACACCGATGCTCGCGCCAGAGGAGCGATTTCCAGCACTATTTCTGCTTTAGATTACAGCGCATCGACTGGAAAATTCTCTTTGCTTAGCAATTTTGTCATCCCCACTGTCGCTGAAGAAACCAATTGGAACGATGCCTATAACCGCAGAGTAACAACTTGGAATGCGCCACTTTCTTTTGCTTCCAATGCGGCGTCTTTTAATTTCAACGCAATAAACCTAAAAATTGATTCAGGCGCTTTGAATACCGCTCAAAATATTAGCTTGGCTTCCAGTCCAACCTTTGCCGGAGTTACTCTAAATGGTAATCTAACTCTTGCCAGTGGAGGA
>JAJYDG010000016.1 GCA_021777675.1 bacterium
CCGAAAGAAACCATCGTTATTTTGCATTACAATGTTTATTTTGGAGTTGACTCGACTGGTAGTGTAAAGCAAACTTATTCCCTGCCTTTTATCGGGTTAATTATATTAATAATCAATCTTTTTTTATCCGGTTATTTTTATAAATTAAAAGAACGCATTGCTGCATATGTTTTTTTAATAACAGCACTGGCAATTCAATTAAGCTTGCTTATTTCCGTTGCCAGTGTCATTATTATTAATTATAAATAAATAGAAATTATGTATTATTTTCCCGATCCGAAAACAAACAATCCTAAAGATCGTAAAAAACAAAGAATACTGGAAATGATACCGGGAATCTTAACTTGGTCGACAATTTTTGGAATGTTTATTTTTTCTTATTTCCTGCCTGTTTATGTGGCTATTTTCATCATTATTTTTGATATTTATTGGATAATGAGAACCATTTTTATTGCTTATTATTCAATTGAAGGATATCAAAAATTAAAAGAAGGGAAAAATATCGATTGGTGGGATCGTTGTCAAAATATTAGTAATCCTTCAAATTATCTCGATCTGATTAAAAAAAGAGTTGCTGAGATGCAAGAAAGTCTAGATGACAAAAATAGTATGAATAGAAAAGAGCGACGCATACTAAAAAAAGAAATAAAAAGGCAAGAGTATTATTCCAGGGAGGTGGAAGAAATAATGGAAATTTCGGATCAGGTTTTGGATTGGCGTGAGATTATTCATGTTATTATGTTGCCAACAGCATCCGAACCGGCCGATGTGATTGAGCCGTCAATCAAGGCTGTTGCCGAGGCGAATTTTCCCAATGAACAAATTATCATTCTTCTCGCTACGGAAGAACGGGAAAATGAAGAAAAGCGCAAAGAAAAAGTAGCATATCTTAGCAATAAATTTTCTGGCGTATTTCGTGATTTTATCGTTACTACACATAAGGTCAGTGATGATGAAATGAAGGCCAAGGGTTCCAATGCGACTTTTGCCGCTCGCAAATTAGCAAAATATTTGCAAGAAAAAAATATCGATTTCAAGAGAGTTATTTTTTCTAATTTTGATTGCGACAGTGTCGCGCATAAAGAATATTTTGCCGCATTAACTTATAATTATATTATTGATCCAAAAAGATTGCAACGCAGTTATCAACCGCTTCCGATGTATCATAATAATCTTTGGGATACAAATGCTTTTGTGCGTGTAATTGTTACCGGTTCTAGCTTTTGGCATATTTTTCAAAGCACAAGATCTGAAGGTATGGTAACTTTTTCTTCACATAGCGAGCCTTTTGATACGCTTTACAATGTTAATTTTTGGCCGGTTAACATGATTAGTGAAGATTCAATTATCTATTGGAAATGTTTTACCTATTATAACGGCGACTATAAAGTCAAACCAATATATTTACCTATTTCACTTGATGCGGTTTTGGCGGAAACTTATTGGAAAACTATTATCAACCAATATAAACAAAAAAGGCGTTGGGCATATGGAATTGAGAATTTCCCAGTGATTATGCGAGCAATTTCACCTAATAAAAAAATTGGTTTTTGGCAAAAATTTAAAATTACGTTTGAAATGCTGGAAGGTCATCACTCATGGGCAACTTCTTCTTTAATTTTGGCGATGCTGGGATGGTTGCCGTTAATTTTGGGCGGAGACGCTTTCAATCAAAGTGTTCTAGCGCATAATTTACCTTTTTACACTCGTTATTTAATGATGCTTGCAATGATTGGGTTGGCAGTTTCAATGTCTTTGAGTTTTATTTTGCTTCCTCCTCGTCCGGAAAAATATTCCCGATGGAGAAATATCAATATGCTTTTACAATGGATTCTTGTTCCCGTGAGCGCTTTGATATTAGGATCAATTCCGGCAATCGATTCGCAAACAAGGATTTTGTTTGGAAAATATTTTGGTGAATTTTGGGTTACGGAAAAAATACGCAAAAAATAATTTGAGATTATGTTGAAATATTTTAATCCATTTGTGGAAGCTTTTTTCTTAACGGTTGTTTTCATTTTTATTATTAGTTTGTGGGCGAAAAAGATAGACTGGTCGGGACGAAAGGAATCCAGGCATATTCATCAAAAAAATGTATACAGAGTGGGAGGAATAGCTATGGTTGCGGTTTTTATTTTTTTAATTTTGTTTAATCGCGATTTAGTTATTACGCCTGAATTATTTGGTTTTATGCTGGCGGCAATTATTTTGTTATTCGTTGGTATTCGGGATGATTTTCGAGAGTTATTTTGGAAAACGCAACTTTTTTTTCAAATGGCCGTAGGTGTTTTAATCTTTATTATAGGAGTGAGAATTTATCATGTTACAAACCCATTTACTGGAGGAGTGATTAATCTCGATTTGAGCCAAACAGTATTAATTGCTTTATGTTTGGTTGTTTTTTGGATTGTGCTTGTTGTTAATGCGGTAAATTGGTTGGATGGCATTGACGGTTTGGCTGGCGGAATTACATTGATATCATTAGTAACAATTTTTTTACTTAGTTTTAAGCCGGAAGTGAATCAGCCACCGATTGCGATTATAGCGGCTATTCTTATTGGAATAATGCTGGGTTTTTTAGTTTTTAATTTTAATCCGGCAAAGGTTTTGGCGGGAACTTCCGGTTCGATGTTTATGGGATTATCTTTGGCAATTTTGGCGATTTTTTCCGGCACAAAGATAGCTACAGCCATTTTGGTTTTAGCCATACCAATTATTGATTTTATTTGGGTGATTGGAGAGAGAATAAAAAGCGGACGGGAAATTTTTCGTGCGGATAGAAAGCATTTGCATTATAAACTTTTAGAATTGGGTTGGTCACAAAAAAAAATAGCTATTATTTATTATGCGGTTACACTATTAATTGCCATTGTCGCTCTTAATACGCGAGCTATTGGTAAGAGTGTTACATTAGCAATTTCTTTTTTGATTATGGTTATCGTTTCTTGGAGTATTAAAAAAAAGCTGGAGCAATTTGATTAGTAATTTTTCGCACAACACAAAAACGCCTCAAAAGAGAGGCGTTTTTGTGTTAGAAAAGTAATGTTATACTTAACTGTTTTTTAAAAAAGGAGCTACTGTTTTTTTGAAATCAAAAGAAGCAATTAATTTAAAGAGGGCACTCTTAATGCATATTTGTGCAGATTTTTGAGCTGTCCGGCATTTAAGTTTTTAGCTTTTCCAATTGCATCTCCGATTAAACTTTTTGAGAATTCTACGGATGTTCCAACATGTACGCCGTTTTTTTGTACCACATTTTTTCTCAAATAATCTTCAATATAAATCTTATGTTCCGGAGTAAGCGTTGAGTCGGCATTTTTTTCCAGGTAATCCGCCAGGGCTTTTCTTGCCAATTTGGTAAGACTATCTCCATTGCCCGCTGTCTCAATAAAAGATTGTTCCGTTTCTTGGCTAGTTGTTGTGGATGAAATATTCTTGTCGGGAGCTGTAGTTTTGTTTGCCGTATCAGCTGTCGTTGATTTTCCATTGGCATTCGGAGTTGCTGCTGAATCATTTTTTCCGGCATCTTTTGAAGATGCATCGTTGGTCGGAGTGCCTTGCTCGGTTTGGTCTTTTGGAGTTGTGAGATCTTGTGGTGATCTGTTGGAATAAGAATAAATGCCAACTGCAATGACTATGACAACAAAAATGCTTACAAGAATTCTTAAATTATCTTGAAACCATTGCTTTATTGAAATTTCTTCGTCATTTTCGTTTTCATTTTGTTCTTCATCCTTTTCATTCTCTTGGTTGTTTTCATCATTTATTTCTTGATTGAATTCCATGTGTTTTCACCTTCCTTTCTATTTAGATTATTAATGTGCTTGCGTTGAAGCCATGATTGCTTTTTGAGCAATCATCCTATCTAATAATAAAGTTTAACTCATTTAAAATAAGCGTCAACTGGACAATTTTGTATATTTAAAGTTTAATATTATTTTTCCTCGGTCATTTTAAGCGAGTATGCTATAATAAAAAAAGTAAATTTTTGATAGAGAAAAATATGTTTAATAAAAAAAAAGAAAAAAATAAAATCGGTTTGGCACTTAGCGGAGGATCTGCTTTAGGCATTGCGCATATTGGTGTTGTGGATGCTTTGCAAAAAAATAATATAACAATAGACTGTGTTTCCGGAACGAGCGCCGGGTCAATTGTCGCTTCCGGATTGGCTTTTGGCGTGCCATTGGATGTAATGGTTAAAATTTCTCATGATTTAAGTTGGGCAAATCTTTCTCGGTTTGGCTATTCTAAATTGGGTTTAAATTCGAATAAGCCAGTTGGCGCTCTTATTGATGAAATGATTGGAAAGGGAGCGAAAATAGAAGATGCAAAAATTCCCCTGGCAATAGTTGCGACCGATATTGATACGGGAGAGATCGTTGTGCTTAAAAAAGGCAGTGTGGCGGAAGCGGTTATGGCCAGCACATGCTTGCCGGGTTTTTTTGTTCCGGTTAAAATCAAAAACAGAAGATTGGTTGACGGTGGTTTGGTAGAGAATTTACCGCTTTCTCCGCTAAAAGAAATGGGTGCTGACATTTGTGTTGGGGTGGATTTGGGCTTTTTTCGTAATCTAAAAAAAGCGCGTAATGTTGTCGATGTTATTACTAATTCTTATAGTATTCTTTTGAAGCCACAAGATGATTTGCTTTCCGGAAAAACAGAATTTTTGATCAGGCCACATTTGGAAGAATTTCATTCTTCTGATTTTAAAAAAGCAAATAATCTGATTGATCTTGGATATCAATCAGCACTGGAGATTATGCCGAAAATTAAAAAGCGTTTAAAAATTAAAACTGAAAATGAACAACCAAAAAGTTTTTGGGAGAAGATTTGTGATTTTTTTCATTTTTAAGTTTTTATTGAATAATTTTTTAGTAAAAAAATGGATAAAGAAAAGTGTTGTTGCGTCGTTCAGGAAGAAAAGAATACAAAAAAGCAGTGGCTTATAGTTTTTTTTGTCGTTATTTTTTTAGTGTTTTTTTATAAAATTTTTCAAAATTTTAATTTTGAAAAAAGGCTTGGTATCGCAAATCCCAATGCAAACTATGGAACGGCATTTTTAGTTGGCGTGGTGGCAAGCGTTACTAGCTGTATGGCGATAGTCGGATCGGTTGTGATTATTTATAGTGAAAGGTATGAAACTGCCAAAAAAGATTTTTTTAGCAGAACAATAAAACCGAATTTATTTTTTCATTTTGGCAGACTGAGTGGATTTTTTTTCTTAGGCGGATTACTTGGATTAATTGGTGGTGAAATGAATTTAGGCGGAAATTTTATAGCGATATATATGTTTATCATTACCATTATTATGGCGCTCCTTGGTTTGAATATGCTTGGCATATTTTCTGAAATAAATCACTTAAGATTTGTGATGCCTAAATTTTTTGGTAAATTATGGGATAAGCTTACGCAAACAAAAAGTGATTGGGCACTTGTTTTTCTGGGTATTCTCAGCTTTTTTTTACCATGTGGTTTTACGCAAAGTATGCAAATTATTGCGTTAGCATCTGGTAGTTTTTTGCGGGGGGCATTGACGATGTTCTTTTTTGCTCTTGGTACGATGCCAGCATTAATGATGCTTGGCGTAACAAGCTCATGGACTAGCAATAAAAATAAATTGATTTTTCAAAAAGTAGCCGGTATTTTAATTTTGATGTTTACGATTTATTCTTTTAATTCAGCAATGGCGCTTTTTGGAATGAAAAATAATATCTTTGAACAACAGCAAAATAATGGAAAGGAAAATTTGGGTAGGGAAGCAAATGGCAAAGAGCAGGTGATTGAAATGCGCATAACAGAAAAGGGGTTTGAACCAAACGAATTTAAAATAAAAAAAGGGATTCCTGTTCGCTGGATAATTATGGGTGATGACATTATTGGTTGTACTAGTAAAATTATTGTTCCGGAATTAAATATTACTAAAACATTAAATTATGGAACTAATACTGTATTTTTTGTTCCAAATAAAGTTGGAGATATTCCGTTTAGTTGTTGGATGGGAATGGTGCGCGGAAAATTTTCTGTTGAAGATTAAATATAATTAAAATAGAATATATGCCTAATAAAAAAATTATTCTCAAAATTAGCGGAATGACTTGCGCTAATTGCGCTTCCGGTAATGAAAGATTATTGTCCTGCACAAACGGAGTCAAAAATGCTTCAGTTAATTTTGCTTCGAAAAAAGCTTTGGTGGAATATGACGATAGCGTTATAAAAGAAGCGGAAATAAAAAAAATAATTACAGAGAACGGTTATGAAATTGAAGACGGTATATTGCAAAAATATGGAGTAACAGATAAATATACGCGCTATAAAAATGAAATTTTTGGGAATATCAAAGTTCGTCTTTTTCTTTCTGCCATTCTTTCATCTCCTTTGATTTTTGGTATGTTTTGGAAAATCAAATCGATGGTGTCTTTTTTTGGAATTGATTTGATTTCTTGGATAGATATTATCTCGGCAACAATTGTTGTTTTTATTTTGGGTTGGCCGTTTCATAGAATGGCTTTTATTCAAGCAAAAAAGAAAGAGGCCAATATGGATACGCTAATTTCAATGGGTACTTTAATAGCTTATTTTTTTAGTCTTTGGGCGTTGCTTGATCGACGAGAAGCCTATCTTGAAACAGCAGCCATTATCATAACACTTATTCTTTTGGGAAAATATTTGGAAGATATTAGTGTGCAAAAAACCGGACAAGCTATGCGCGGATTGGTGGAGTTGGGAGTAAAAAGAGCAAGAATGCTTGTTGATGGAGCGGAAAAAGAAGTGGATATTTCTGAATTGAAAATCGGCGATGTGGTTATTGTGAAACCAGGTGAAAAAATTCCTCTTGATGGCTATATTATTGATGGAGAAACTGCGATTGACGAGTCGATGCTTACCGGCGAGTCAATGTTTTTGGAGAAAAGAGTGGGAGACTATGTTTTCGGTTCCGTGCTTAATCAAGATGGGATTATTAAGGTAAGAATAGAAAAAACAGGAGAGGGAACCGCCTTGGCGCAAATTATTCGTATAGTTGAAGAGGCGCAAAATTCTAAAGCGCCAATTCAAAATTTGGCTGACAAATTTGCCAGAGTTTTTGTTCCGGTCGTTTTGATTTTGGCGTTGATTACTTTTTTAGGCTGGTTTTTTTTATCGCAAAATGTAGAAAACGCTTTTATTTATGCGGTTTCCGTGCTGGTGATTGCTTGTCCATGCGCATTGGGATTGGCAACTCCCACTGCAATTATGGTTGGATCCGGACATGGGGCTAAGCGGGGAATACTATTTAAAACCGGAGAAAGTTTTGAGCGGATAAAAGATATTTCCATGGTAATATTTGATAAAACGGGAACGCTCACGCGAGGCGAACCGATAATTTCAAAAATATTTAAAAATCCAGAAATGGAAATAAACGAAAATGAAATAATCAATTTAGCTTATAATTTAGCTAAAAGTTCAGAACATCCATATTCTCGAGCAGTAATTAAATATATTAATGAAGAAAAAATAAAAAAAAATTCACAAATAATAAAAGAAATCAAAGAACATAAAGGACGGGGTATTTTTGGATTTGACGAACAAGATAGGAAAGTTTCTTTGGGAAATAAAAAAATAATAGGAGAAAAAAACACGAAAAATTTATGGATGGAAAATTTGGAAGCGATGCCGGAAAACAATATCGGAGCATTATTATTCATTGAGAGAGAGGGATTGGTTTTGGGCGCATTTTTAATTGTTGATGAAATTCGCAGTGAAGCGGGTGCTGTTGTGGCAATGTTGAAAAAAATGAAATTAAAAATAGCAATAATTTCCGGAGACAGAACGGCGGTTGCAAATTCGGTTGCTGAAAAATTAGACATACAATCAGTCATTGGAAATGTTTTGCCTCATGAAAAATTAGAAGCAATTAAAAATTTTCAAAGTCAAGGCGAAAAAATTATTTTTGTTGGCGACGGGATTAATGATGCGCCAAGCTTGATTCAGGCCGATTTGGGAATTGCTATGGGAAACGCGATGGATATTGCAAAAGAAGCCGGGCAGATTGTTATGCTGGAAAGCAATCTAAATAAAGTAGTGGAAGCGATTGTTATTTCTAGGGTAACTTTTCGCGCAATTAAGCAAAATTTATTTTGGGCGTTTTTTTATAATTTGGTGATGATACCATCGGCGATGCTTGGTTTTCTTGATCCGGAAATTGCTGCAATAGCAATGTCTTTCAGTTCAATTTCTGTTGTTTTGAATAGTCTTTGGGTGGCAAAAATATTAAATGAAAAAAAATAAAACAGCTAAAGCAATCCCTCTTTTTTTAAATATTTTTTAATCTGACCTTTGGCTAAGGAAGTTCTTACGAATTTTATCCAATCGTGACTGGGATTTTTATGATTGCGCGATGTGATAATTTCAATTACTTCTCCATTTTTAATCTTATAATCCAATGTAATCATTTTTCCGTTAGCTTTAGCTCCGGTTGCTCGATTGCCGACTTCACTATGTACGCGATAGGCAAAATCAATTGGTGTGGCATCTTCCGGTAAATCAATAATATCACCCCTGGGAGTGAACGCAAAAATATGATTTTTAAAAAAATCGATTCGCAAACCCTCCATGAATTCTTGGTCATCTTTTCCTATGTCAGATTGCCATTCTCGTAATTGATTTACCCAAACCAATTCTTCTTCTGGTACGGCATGCTTGCTTTTCATGAAGAAATTTTTTAGTTTGCGTTTTTTTTCAGAATAAATCCAATGAGAAGCGATTCCATATTCAGCTTCATCATCCATTTTTTTTGTGCGAATTTGCACTTCCAAAAAATCTCCGCCCGGCCCGAAAATGGTAGTATGAATTGATTGATAGCCATTAGGCTTTGGAAGAGAAATATAATCCTTAATCCTTCCAACCAATGGCCGATATTTTTTATGAACAATACCTAGCGTTTCATAGCAATTTGCCAAATCATGAACGATAATTCGAATACCGATTAGGTCATAGATTTTTTCAATATCCATATCATGGCGTTTTAGTTTTTGAAAAAGACTATAGAGATGCTTGGTCCTTCCAAAAATAGCTACAACATCAATTCCTTCTCTGAGAAGTTCTTTTTTTAATTCATTTACGATGCGGTCAATGTTCTTTTTTCTTTGTCCATATTGATCGTGTAATAATTTTTCAGTATAGGCGTAATTCTCAGGATCAAGATATTGAAAAGACAAGTCTTCCAGGCGTCCTTTAATCTCTCCTATTCCAAGGCGATTGGCGATTGGAGCAAAAACCTCCATTGTTTCGAGAGCGATTCGTTGTTGTTTTTCCGGCGGAAGATATTCAAGCGTTTCCATATTATGCAACCTATCGGCTAATTTAATAAGAACAACACGAATATCGGAAGCCATAGCCAAAAACATTTTACGCAAATTTTCCAAATATAACTCTTCTTTTGTGCCTCTTAGTTTTATTTTTCCTAATTTTGTAACACCATCAACCAATGACGCAATTTCCTTTCCAAATTTTTGTTCTATTTCTTTTAAACTTACTTGCGTATCTTCCGGAACATCATGCAAAAGACCGGCAGTGATGGTTTTTGCTCCTAGTCCGATTATTGCCAAATTAAGCGCAGTGTGAAGTGGATGTTGAATATAGGCATCAATGATCGATTTTCTTTTTTGGCCTAAATGCGCGCGCTCAGCTAATTCGTAGGCGCTTCTAATCAGCGCTTCATTTTTGAAGTCTAGTTGAAACTTTATGTTTTTTAAAACAGTGTCAATAGTTATTTCTTCATGAGAAGACATATAGCTGAAAATTAATTTTCAAAATCACACTCTTTTTTAGAGCATTTAATTTTTCCTTTGGCGGCAAAAATCAAAAGAGAACTGCATTTGGGACATTTTTCACCGGTTGGCTTGTTCCAAAGAGAAAAATCACAACTAGGGTAGGTGTTACAAGCGTAGAAAAATGTGCCTCGTTTTGATTTTCTTTCCACCAATTCTCCAACATTGCATTTTGGACAGATGATACCGATTTTTTTTTCTATTTTTTTAATATTTTTACAATTAGGATAGTTTGAACAACCTAAAAAAGTGCCAAATTTGCCCTTTTTAACAACCATTTTTGCTCCGCATTTTTCACAAATTTCTTCCGAGAAAGTTTGTTCTAATTTTTTTTCTTCCCCGGTTTTTTCCGTATAGCGACAGTTTGGATAGTTGGAACAAGCGATAAATTTTCCAAAGCGTCCAAATTTTACAATCAAATCGCCACCGCAATCAGGACAATTTCTATCTAATTTTTCCTGGAATTCTTCCTTTTTAACTTCTTTTGTTTTGGTTTTGAGATTGGCGTGAAATGGTTCATAAAAATCTTTGATTACAGGTATCCATTTTCTTGATCCTTCAGCAATTTCATCAAAATCTTTTTCCAATGTTGCTGTGAATGTCATATTGACTATTTGAGGAAAATGAGCTACGAGAACATCGCTTACTAGCGTTCCGATTTCAAGTGGAAAAAGACGTTTTTCTTCATTTTTATCAACATATTTTCTTTCAATGATAGTAGAGATGGTTGGAGCATATGTTGAAGGGCGACCGATACCATTTTCTTCCAAAACCTTCACAAGAGTCGCTTCATTGTAGCGGGGTGGTTGAGTTGTGGTTTTTCCCTCTGAATCAATAGAAACCAGTTCTAATGTTTCACCGATTTCCAGCGGAGGCAAAATTGTGTCAGTCGAAGCGGATTTTTTATCAGCATAAACCCTCAAATAACCTTCAAAAGTCAATGTTGAGCCATTAGCACTGAGAACATAGGTATTTTTCCCTATTATTTTATCAGTAGCAGAAATTTCTGCTTTTACTGAATCAAAAATAGCACAAGACATTTGAGAAGCAATCATTCTATTCCATATTAATTTGTAGAGTTTGTATTGCCCCGGTTCTAGCTTAATTTTTAATTCATCCGGCGTTTTTTCCGGATAGGTCGGACGGATAGCTTCATGTGCTTCTTGTGCACCTTTTGATTTATTTTTGAAATAGCGAGGACTTTTAAGGGAATAATCTTCGCCAAATAATTTTTGAATGGTTTTTTGGGCGGACATTAATGATTCCAGAGAAAGATTAAGGCTGTCGGTTCGCATATAGGTGATATAACCTTGTTCGTAGAGTTTTTGTGCCAACACCATGGTTTGCTTGGAGCTGTAGCCCAGACCACTAATAGCTGATTGTTGCAAGGTAGAAGTTGTGAATGGTGGAGGCGGGGTTTTGGTTATTTTTCTTTTGGTTAAATTTTCAATTTTATAAACGCATTTTTTCAGATCGGCGATTATATCCAAAGCTTCCTTTTCTTTTGTAAGAATGGTTTTTTTAATTTTATAATCTCCGGCAAATAATTTTAGCGTAGTAATTGCATCTATTTTTTCATTATTTTTTTTGATGAGTTCGGCAGGAAAAGCCAAAAGTTTTTTATCCGATTCTTTTTCTTTCGTTAGGGTTAAGTTTATTTTCCAATAATTTTCCGCTTCAAATTTTTTAATTTCCTTTTCCCGTTCAACAATAATGCGCAACGCCATTGATTGCACTCGTCCGGCGCTAAGCCCTTTTCTTATTTTTTTCCAAAGAAAAGGGGACAGTTCATATCCGACTAGGCGATCAAGAATTCGTCTGGCTTGTTGCGCATCAACTAAATTGAGGTCAATTTCTCGCGGATCGGCAAGGGCTTTTTCGATAGCGCTTTTGGTAATTTCATGAAAAACAATACGAGAAATCTTCTTGTCTTTAAATTTTTTTTCAAGTTCCAGCGCAATGGATAAATGCCATGATATCGCTTCTCCTTCGCGGTCTTCATCAGTGGCAAGAATTACATCATCTGCTTTCTTTGCCAGTTTTTTTAATTCATCAACTCTGTCGGCAACTTTATGAGGGATAACATATTGCGGAGAAAAATCATGTTCAATATCAATGCCCATTTCTTTTTCCGGCAGATCGCGAATATGACCATAGCTAGATTTTACCAAATAGCTTTTATCAAGAAATTTATTAATTGTTTTGGCTTTCGTGGGTGATTCGACAATGATTAGTTTCATAAATTGCGAAAAAAATAAAAATTAAACAATCAATAACTATCATAGAACAAAATTAAGATTTTTCCAAGCCGTCGCATCGATTATCTTTTTCTATAGTAGAATATAATTTTGACCCCCGATATTTTTTACCCAGCCCTTAATTTCCAGCATTGTTAAAATTGAAGTCGTGTTGGCAGTTCCTAATTTTGAAATTTTTCCAATATTATCAATATGCATTGGCTTATCGGAAAGAATATTCAAGATCGCGACCTCATCCTTGTTGTTGGTTATTTTTTCGCAAGGTTTAGTTGTTAATTCCGTTTGTGAAAAATTCAATTCTTCCAAGATGTCAGAGACGTTCATCACAAGTTTTGCTCCCGCTTTAATTAGATTATTTGTGCCAATGGAGTTTTCCGAAAAAATCGATCCGGGAATGGAAAAAACTTCACGATTATTTTCTAACGCTAATTGTGCAGTAATAAGCGCACCACTTTTTTCTCCTGCTTCCACGACAATTGTGCCTGATGACAGCCCGGCGATTATGCGATTACGTGCCGGAAAAGTAAACGCCGTTGCTGATGTTTCCGGGGGATATTCGCTTAGAAGCGTTCCATTTTTAGCGATAATTTCTTGCGCTAATTGATAATTGGTGCGTGGATAAATATTTTTATTATCAATACTGCTACCCAAAACAGCAATGGTTTTTCCATTGACATCAAGCGTGCTTCTATGGGTGATTGCATCAATCCCCAGAGCCAGTCCGCTCACTATGGATAGTCCGGATTTTGCCAAATCGCGAGAAAACGCCATAGCCACTTGCGCTCCGTAAGGAGAATATTTTCTTGCGCCAACCATGGCAACAGTTGGCAGTTCATTTAAATTTAAATTGCCTCTCAAATAAATTAAATAAGGTGGGTTGGAAATTTCTTTAAGCAATTTGGGATAAGTTTTATCTGCAAGAGAAATAATGTGAATATTTTCTTTTTCCAAATACGCCCATTCTTTTTCCGGATTAATTTTTTTTCTTGCATCGATTATTTTTTCCGGAAGTTTTCCATCACCCAAAGCGATTTGTAAATCAGAATAAGTAGCATGCCAAATATTTTCACCGGCATTATCAAAAAAAGATAATAATTTTTTTATTTTTTGCGATCCGATTCCATCGATTTTATTTAAAGCGTGTAAATATTTCATAAAAAAAGAATAACATAGTTGACATAGTCGCTCAAGTTTTTTATTTTAAATATTTTTTATGAAAAAAAATATCTGTGGATAACTTTTTTTCTTGCATAAAAAAATAGATGTTGTATAATTTAAATACAAAAATTATTTTATAAAAAAATATAAAAAATTTTTGAGAATAAAAAGTAAAAAGGTCGAAATAAAAATAGTAATAAATAGAAAAATAGTTTCAAGAAAGAAACTTTGAAAAAATAAAATAGAAAGGATGGTGAAATAAAATGGCAACAAAGAAAAAGGTTGTAAAAAAGACTGTAAAAAAAGTAGCAACAAAAAAGAAAGCTACAACAAAAAAGAAAAAGAAATAGTTTTTAAGTGAAATTTTTTGCTTGAAAAAAATGTTCAAGCGATATGATGTGCAAACGTCGTTATGTATAAAACAAAAAACCGTTAACATACGGTTTTTTGTTTTGTTAATTATTTTTATAATTCTATCGCACAAATGCGCCATTTTCCGGCTAAATCTTTAATGAATTGTTTTTTTGCGTTTGGAAAAAAACTTTCAATCAAAAGTGAAAGTTTCTTTTTTTGCTCAGGGCTGAATTCAATGAGAATATTTTTTATATTAAGTTGTGTTTGAAAAAAAAATATCTGTTGAAATAATTTTTTATAATGATACAAGCCTTCTTGCGAACTGTAGAGCGCCGATTTTGGTTCATAGTTTTTCACATCCGGAACGCAAGCGGAATAAATTTCCTTTGAGAGATAGGGAAGATTTGCAACAATAAAAGTTTTTGTTTTTTGAGAAAAGTTTTTTTTGCTAAGCGGTGTCAATAAATTTCCTGTAATAAATTTTATTTTTTTATTTAAATTATATTTTTTAGCGTTGCACCTCGCCACGCTTAGCGCTTTTGGAGAAATATCAATTCCAAAATAATTTATTTTTTTATTTTTCAAGTGTTTGGCAATAGCGATAATAATATTTCCGCTACCGGTTCCAATATCAATAACCATATTTAATTTTTGCGTATTTATTTTTTTTTCACTTTCATTGACTAGCAGTTCTGTTTCGGGGCGAGGAATTAGCGTGTGCCGGTTTACTTTAAGGGTTAGATCGCAAAAATCTTTTTTGGCAAAAATGTGCGCAATCGATTCATGTTTTTTTCTTCTGGCAATACTTTTCAAAAGAAATATTTCTTGTTTTTTTGTGATCCTCGTTTCCGGGTGGGTCAAAATAAATTCCCTTGTTTTTTTAAGCGCGTGTGCTAAGAGCAACTCCAAATCGATGCGATCAAGAGAAAGAAAAAAAACAGGATCATTAAAAAAGTCATTAACTGAAGGCATTTTTAGAGTTTGGCTAACTTAATTTTAATATCTTCTTCTTCCAGCGCATCAATAATTAAATCCAAATTTCCATCCAAAATTCCATGCAAGTTACTCCAATTTAATTTTACGCGGTGATCAGTGATGCGATCCTGAGGAAAATTATAAGTTCTGATTTTTTCACTGCGATCACCGGTACCGATTTGGGATTTTCTTTGATCTCCCAATTCTTTCATTCTTTTTTCTTCTTCTGCTTGCAAAAGTCTGGAGCGAAGCACTTTCATTGCCTTATCTTTATTTTTCATTTGAGATTTTTCATCTTGGCAGGAAACAATCATTCCGGTAGGCAAATAAGTTATACGAACCGCCGATTTAGTGGTATTAACTGATTGCCCTCCCGGACCGGACGAGCAAAAAGTATCAATGCGAATATCTTTTTCTTCAATTTTGAAATCAAATTCTTCCGCTTCCGGTAACACCGCAACAGTGGCTGTGGATGTATGAACACGTCCGTTTTTTTCCGTTTCCGGAATGCGTTGTACGCGATGTACGCCGGATTCATATTTCATTTTAGCGTAAACATTTTTTCCGTTTATTTCGAAAACAACTTCCTTGAAACCGCCCAATCCGTTTTGGTTGGAATTAAGCAAAACAATCTGCCAGTGATTTTTTTCAGCATAGCGAGAATACATACGAAAAAGATTGGTGGCAAAAAGCGCCGACTCATCTCCACCCGCTCCGGCGCGAATCTCAACAATAATATTTTTTTCGTCATAAGGATCTTTTGGCAAGAGCAACGTCTCCAATTGTTTTTCCGCAGAAGATTTTTGCAAGGATAGTGAAATGTTTTCATCCATGGCTAATTGTTTCATTTCCAAATCTTGTTCGGTGTTAATAATTTCCGCATTCTCATGCATATGTTTATCTATTTTTTCCAATTCTTCAATTTTTTGCATAATTTCCGCCATTTCTGCTTGTTTTTTTGACAGCTCGGTCATTTTTTGCAAATCCAAAATTGCGTCGGGAGCGCTTAACGCCCGAGTTATTTTTGAGTATTCATCTTTAATTTGTTGAATTTGATCTTGCATAAAGTCATCTTGTTACTTTTTATATTGTATATCTAAAAAAAAGAATAGGCAATTATTGGCGGAGAAAACAATAAAATGCGTCGATAGTTTTGAATTGTTAGCAGTTTAATGATATTATGATTTTATAAGAAAAATTCTATTTTTTAAGTTTTATGTCGCAGAAAAATGAGCATGAGTTTCAAAATAATATTAATATGACGGATTTACCAAAAGCGAGTGTTTTCGATTTGGTTGCTAATTATAAAGGTATTATTTTTCTTCTTGCAATACTAACTATCATTGCTAATGGACTAAATATTTCTATTCCAAAAATAATTTCAGGCGCTATCGATGACTACGCAAAAGGCAATTTTGTTATTGAGGATTTGCTTTTAAAGTTTTTTTTTGTTGCTTTGTTCGTGTTTTTGTTCACTTATTTGCAAAATATTATTCAAGTATTGGCATCAGAACGAGTTGCGCGCGATATTCGTAATGATATTGTCGCTAAAATATCCGTACAACCATATGCTTACATTGAGAAAGCGACACCCGCCAAACTCTTAACCAATTTAACTTCGGATGTTGATGCAATTAAAACATTTGTATCAACCGCCGTTTCATCCATTATTTCATCCGCATTTTTGATTATCGGCGTTTCAGTGTTGCTTTTTATTACGGATTGGAAATTAGCGCTCGCCGTACTTTCCGTTATGCCGGTTATTGGCGCAACCTTTTTTTTCGTATTCAGAAAAGTGCGTAAACTTTTTCTCAGGTCGCAAAAAGCCATAGATTGGCTTAATAAAGTTATTAGCGAGAGTATTTTTGGTTCAGCACTTATTCGTTTGCTTAATTCGCAAAAATATGAAAGTAAAAAATTTCTTGCTGCAAATACCGAAGCGAGAAATATCAGTTTTGATATTTTAAAATTATTTTCCGGTCTTATGCCGGTGATTACTTTTTTAACCAATATCGCTACATTATTGATAGTCTTATTGGGAGGACGTTTTGTTATTGTCGGTGCGATGTCACTTGGAAATTTTACCGCATTCAATAGCTATCTGGCTATTCTTATTTTTCCAATAATTATTTTAGGTTTTGTTAGCAATCTTATCGCGCAAGCGCAAGTTTCTTATGAGCGTATTTTGCAGGTGCTTGATACCCCGACTGAAAAAGAAGATAAAAATGGGATTGAAGCGACATTGGTTGGCAATATTGAAATGAAAGATGTAACCGTGGAATTTAATGGAAAAATCGCACTTAAAGATATTTCCTTTTTTGTGAAAGCTGGCAGTAAAACAGCGATTATCGGTCCAACGGCAGCAGGCAAAACGCAACTTCTTTATTTGCTTACCGGTCTTCTAACTCCGACAAGAGGAGAAATTTTTTTTGACGGAAAAAATATTCTTGAATACGCTAAAAAAAGCCTGCATAATCAAATCGGATTCGTATTTCAAGATAGCGTGATGTTTAATTTGAGTTTGCGAGAAAACATTGCTTTTAGTAATACGGTTAAAGATATGTATATTGAAAAAGCCATAGAAACAGCTGAATTGAAAGATTATATCGAAATTTTACCTCAAAAATTAGACACTTTGGTTTCAGAGAGAGGCACCAGTCTTTCCGGTGGGCAAAAACAGCGTATAATGTTGGCTCGTGCATTAGCATTAAATCCGAAAATTTTACTATTGGATGATTTCACGGCGCGTGTTGATGCTAATACTGAACAAAAAATTTTAAATAATGTTTCTAAAAATTATCCTGATTTGACGCTTATATCGGTTACTCAAAAAATTTCATCAATAGAACATTATGATCAGATAATTTTGCTTATGGAGGGCGAACTGCTAGCAAAAGGTACTCATGAGCAGTTACTGCATTCATCTCCGGAATACAACCAGATTTTCCAATCTCAACGAAGTACGAATCAATATGAACTAAGTGATGAAAAATAATAATTTTATGAATTACAATTACTCTCTTTCCAAAACAAATATCGAGAAAGAAAAAGAAAAAGGCGTATTAATTACGGCTTGGCGCAGATTAGTGCCTCTGATGTCGGAGGAAAAACGTTCAGTAATGATTGCAATAATAGCCATTTTTGTAAGTTCCGCTGTTTCGCTTGCGGTGCCTATTCTTATTGCGCGTATAGTGGATGTATATATTGTCGAAAAAAAATTTCAAGGAGTTTTGTTGTTTTCTGGAATTTTGGGCGCTATTTTTATGGTTGGTCTTTTTTCTAACTATGTGCAAGTGGTGACTATGGGAGGCGTGGGCAGGCGGCTTCTTTTTAATTTGCGCAATAAAATATTTATCAAAATTCAAGAACTTCCGGTGGCATTTTTCAATCAAAATAAGGCTGGTGATCTTATCTCTCGTATAAATAATGATACTGACAAACTTAATCAATTTTTTTCACAAGCATTAATGCAATTTACCGGCAATATTATCCTCATAAGTAGCACGGGAATTTTTATTTTGTTTATTAATTTTCGTCTTGGAATTGTCGCACTTACGCCGGCAATTATTGCCTTAATTGGCACGCAATTGCTTTCTCCTTGGGTCAAACGAACGAGTCTTAAAAGTTTGCGCGCGCTAGGCGATATGAGTGGTGAAATTCAGGAAAGTATTAATAATTTTAAGGTAATCGTAGCGTTTAATCGGTTGGATTATTTTAGAGATAAATTTAAAGAAGCAAATGATATGAATTACTCTTCTTCAGTTATAGCGGGAATTGCAAGCAATATTTTTAATCCTATATATATACTCGCTTCATTATTGGCGCAACTTGTCGTTTTGACTTATGGTATTTATTTAATATCACTTGGTCAATTTACTATCGGCTTACTGATCGGTTTTCTGTTGTATGTTAATAATTTTTATAATCCGCTTCGTCAGCTTGCTTCGGTTTGGCCATCGCTTCAGCTTGCGCTTGCAGGTCTGGATCGTATTTCTGAGGTATTGAATCTTAAATCAAATATCCAAGCGTTGCCTGATGAAAAAACAATAAAAATGCCAATTTCCAAATCAACGAATGCGCTTGAGTTTAAAAATGTTTTTTTTGGCTATACGGAGGAAAAAAATGTTTTAAAGAATATTAATTTTATTCTTGAAAAAGGAAAAACATATGCGCTCGTCGGTCCGACTGGCGGAGGAAAAACAACCACTGCTTCTTTAATGGCGCGACTTTATGATCCAACCAAAGGAACGATTTACTTGGAGGGAAAAGATATTCGTTGCTACAGTTCTGCCGAGCGAGTAAAAAAAATCGGTTTTATTTTGCAAGAGCCGTTTTTATTCAATGGAACTGTGAGAGAAAATATATTATACGGGAATGATGAGCATGGCGATTATACAAATATTGAATTGGAAAAAATATTGGAAGAAGCGCATCTTTCAAAATTATTAGCGCGTTTTTCTGACGGCCTAAACACCCGAATAGCCTCTGGTGGTGATGCCATCAGCCTGGGACAAAAGCAATTGATTGCATTTATTCGAGCAGTTTTGCGCAATCCCGATATTTTAATTTTAGATGAAGCTACAGCAAATATTGATACGATTACCGAACAACTATTAGAAGAAATTATTGATAAATTGCCCAAAAAAACAACAAAAGTTATTATTGCACATCGGCTTAATACGATTGAAAATTCCGATGATATATTTTTTGTAAATGCTGGCAATGTTATGCATGCTGGTTCCATGCAACATGCTATGGACATGCTTTTACATAGTGAAAGACAAAGCTAATAACAAAAATTAAAAAAAATATTTTGGCATTTTTTTTATTTGTGCTATATTTTATGTGCAGGAAAGATAAATAAGAAGAACTAAAAGGAACAACATATGAATCTCAGTCAACTTTTTTCTCAGTTTGGATTTTCTTCGAAAATGACAATGGATATAACCTTGTTTTTGGTGGTTATATTTTTTAGTTTTATATTCGGCATGCTTATTGGTCGCTATAAATTAATCACTATTCTGATAAATATTTATGTCGCGATGGCTGTTATGGGGGCGGTATCGACAAAAATTTTGCCGGATTATTCGTATCGCTTGTTACTATTTTTTGCTATTATTATTAGTTTAACAATTTTAAGTAAAAAAATGTTTGAATTGCCAATTTCTACAGGAGGAAAAGGATTTTTTCTGCGAGTTTTTGTGATGAGTTTTTTGGAAATCATGCTAATGCTAAGTGTTGTTTTTGAGATTATACCGAAAAAAATAGCCTTTAACTATATATCTTCAAATTCTTACGGTTATTTTACAGATGGAAATTTTGTTTTATTTTGGACTATTATTCCGTTAATTTTTTTATTCGCTATAAATAAAAAAATTAGTCGTTAACTATTTTAAATTTTATGAAATATCACAAAAATATTACGGAAATAATTTTTTATGCCAGAGGTGGTCAAGGCGCTAAAACAGCTGCAGAGATTATTGCTCAAGCGGCGGTTGCCGAGGGTAAATTCGTGCAAACATTTCCTAATTTTGGTCCGGAGCGCAGTGGTGCACCGACAAAGACTTATTTACGAATTTCTCAAACTGAAATTAGAACGAAAGAGCCAATTGTCGATCCGGATATTGTTATCGTTTTAGATGAAACACTGCTGGACAGTCAAATAGTAACGGAAGGCTTGGATAAAAATGAGGTTTTGATTATAAATTCTAATAAGGCCCAGTATGAAATAAAAGAAAAAATCCGGTTTAACGGAAAAATTTATTGTGTTGATGCGAATGAGATTTCAATGTCGGTTATTGGCCAGCTAAGACCAAATACGGTTATTTTGGGGAAAATTATTCAAGTTTCCGAAGTCGCTGGTTTGAACAGTATAATCAATGAGTTTCGTAGAATTTTTGAAGAAAAAATCGGAAAAGATAATTGTGAAAAAAATATCTTGGCCATTGAAAAAGCTTATAGTAGTATTTAAATAGCGTTAAATATTAAAAAAATATGGAACAAGGCGCAACGATAAAACATAATATTAAAAATGCTCCCAAAACAGGATCGTGGCGATATATAAAACCGGAAGTGAATAAAGATAAATGTATTGGTTGCGAAACTTGTGTGGCATTTTGTCCGGATGCTTGTATCGAGATGAGAAAACATGAAAATGACAAGAAAAATAAGGCTGAAATCGATTATGATTTTTGCAAGGGTTGTGGAGTTTGTGCGCAGGTTTGTCCGGTAAAGGCGATAATTATGAAAAAAAATTGATTTTTTTATAATAAAACTTTGGAAAAAAGATTAAAAAATAAAAAGTTATGATAAAAGAGAATAAAAATAAATTGGCGTTAACCGGGGGGTATGCTGCAGCTTATGCTTTGAAACAAATCGAGCCGGATGTGATGCCGATTTATCCGATTACTCCGCAAACTCCAATTATTGAAACATATGCCAAGTTTGTGGCGGATGGCGAGACAGAAACGGAAATGATTGAAGTTGAATCAGAGCATAGTGCGATGAGTGCGGCAATTGGCGCATCAGCCGCCGGAGCGCGCACAGTGACGGCTACGAGCTCACAAGGGCTTGCCTATATGCATGAAATGCTTTATATCGCTTCAGGAATGCGACTTCCGATTTTAATGGTCGTGGCAGCGCGAGCACTTAGTGCGCCGATTAATATTCATGGCGACCACAGTGATGTGATGGGTGCTCGCGATTCCGGTTGGATACAAATTTTTTGTGAAAATCCGCAAGAAGTTTATGATAAGACGATTATAGGAATGAGATTGGCCGAAAAAATAAAATTACCCGTTATGATAATTATGGATGGGTTTAACACTTCGCATAGTGTAGAAAATCTGGAAATTTTGGATGCAAAAACAGTTAAAAATTTCATTGGGGAATACCTTCCGGAAAATTCACTGTTGGATGTTGAAAATCCTGTAACTTATGGTCCGTTAGCTCTTCAAGATTCTTATTTTGAGTTTAAGATTGATCAAGAAGAAGCAATGAAATCTGCATTTGAAGAGTATTTAACTCTTTGTGCCGAATATGCAAAAATTAGCGGGAGAAAATATATGTTATTTGAAGAATATAAAATAAAGGACGCCGATAATATTATGGTAATAATCGGATCAACTGCCGGAACAGCTAAAGATGTGATTGATGATTTATCCATATCAAAAGAAAAAAACGGTCTTTTGAAAATCGAATTATTTCGTCCTTTTCCGCATCAAAAAATTGCTGATTCACTGAAAAGTGCTAAAAAAATTTTTGTAATGGATCGCGCTATGTCACTTGGAGCAAATCCTCCATTGTATATGGAGATTTTAAGCTCTATGATAAAAAGCGATGCGGAGATTTTGAGTATAATCTATGGTTTGGGTGGAAGAGATGTATTTAAAAAGCAAATTGAATCAATATTGTTGGGTAAATTCAAGGAAAATCATTTAACTTTTTAATGATTGACAAATTGCCAATAAGTTGTAAAATATGTAGGTTATCTAAAATGGAATTTAATATTTAATTTGAAAAAAATGTTCAATTCAAAGGGAGAGAAACGGGTCGGCAAGAAAAAACGTTTCAAAATCATTCTCGCAACACTCGTTGTTTTATTTGTTGTAGGCGGATTTTTTCTTTGGAAAACCGGAAGGGTATTGAATAAAATTTCAACCAATGGAAATTTGCTTGGCACTATCGGACATATGATTCCGGGTGTTAGCAATGAAATAAATGGAGAAAAAGACGGTAGGATTAATATTTTAGTACTTGCGATGCGTGGCGCCAGCGATCCGAATGGAGGAACTCTTTCCGATACCAGTATGATTGTAAGCCTTAATATAAAAACTAATCAAATTTCAATGATTTCTATTCCACGCGATCTATATGTGAAAGATATTGAAAATGACGGTTCCAGCAAAATCAATGCTATCTATTCACAGGGATTATCAAAGGGCGGAGTGAAACAGGGCATTGCTGATGCAGAAAAAAAATTCTCTGAAGTTGCCGGCGTTCCAATCCACTATACTATCGTGGGGAATTACCAGGCCTTTACGGATGTTGTTAATGCGCTTGGTGGAGTTGAAATTACTTTAGATAAGCCTTTTGAAGAAAACGCTCAATTCAATCAATTGGGTGTTTGCGATGGTCAGGTTTTCACAAAGCCTTCCGGACAATTTCAAAATAAGGCAGTTACTCGAGTCAGAAATGGAGTCAAAGTGAGAATCCAAATTCCTAAATATCCTCTTTGTTACAATGAAAATCCGGAATGCAATGGTGATTTTAAATTGCCTGCCGGAAAACAAACATTGGATGCGGCTACAGCACTTTGTTTTGCTCGATCACGTGACAATTCCAGCGATTTCGATAGGGCAAAAAGACAGCAAATGATTTTGCAGTCGCTAAAAAATAAGGCTTTATCGATGGGAACATTAACGGATTTCAATAAAATAAACTCAATGATTAACGCGCTTGGTAATAATTTTTCAACCGACTTGCAGGGCTGGGAAATGAAAGAGTTGTATGATGTTTATATGAAAATTGAAAAAACTAATTCAAAGGTTATTCAAAGGGTGCTTGAAAATACTCAAGAAGGTTTGTTGTATAATCCACCGGAAAATTCCGATACTGGATATATCCTGCTTCCGATTGGAGATAACTATGATAAAATTCATCAATTAATTCAAAATACATTTACCGCTCCGGAACAGTCTGATATTAATGTGATTCAATAAAAACAATGGAGCTTTCCATCATCATTACAAATTATAAAAATCCCGAACTCTTGCGACTTTGTTTGAATTCAATTAAAGAAAACTATTCTAAGACGGATTATGAGCTGATTGTTTCTGATAGTGAAACGGAAAAAGATATGGCAATGATGATGAGAGACGACTTTCCCGATGTGCTATT
>JAJYDG010000017.1 GCA_021777675.1 bacterium
TGAGTAAGATGTTTTTTTTGTTTTTCATTTTGTTTGAAAAAATTATATTATGCAATTTAGATATTATTTATTTTCTACTTAACAACTAAACACTTTTATTATACCATAAATAATTTTTCACACAAAATCAATAATCGATTATGTTAAAAAACAGTAAAAAAATATCATGCTGATTAAATAATAAATTTATTAATCATGAATCCAGTTAAATAATTCCCTCCAGATTAATTTCAATCCGGCAATATCTTTTTTGGGAACTCGCAATTTGGAAAAACTGCCAATCTTATTTTTTGAAAAAATTCTGATTAGTTTTATGCAAGAATCACTATTTTGAATATTCTCCGTTTTCAATTTGGCACAAGAAGCGCAAAGCACCCCTCCCCTTTTGGCACTAAAAAAATTATTATTTCCGGAACAGATTTTTTGCTCGCAATTAACACAATATTCTGTTATGATTTTATATCCCAGCATCCCCGCCAAATTAAACAAAAAACCAAGCGTAATTGTTTCCGCTTTTTGTTCCGACTTCTTTTCTTGGCTCAATTCATTAATTACTCTAAAATATTCCAAAAGTAAAAGAAAAATTTTTTCGTCTTTTTCTTCTCCCGTAATCAGTTTATCAAAATAAGATAGGGCAAAAAAAATATTATCGATTGCCACTAAGTCAGTTTTTGCAGATATAAAACCATCAAGAGGAATAACTCCCGTAATATTTCCCATTCCTCTATTTTTAGAAATAAATACATCAGCCAGCGTCAATGATTCCAAGTTTCCGGCCAATTTAGCTTTTGCTTTTCGCACCCCGCGTCCAATAGCGCGAATCCTTCCGTCTTCTTTCGTATAAAAATCATAAATGCGATCCGTTTCGGAAATATCATATTTAGAAAGAATGATGCTGGTATATTTGAGTTCCATTAATTTATTTTATATTATTTTCAATAAAGAAAAAAGGGTGCCGGAAAATATTCCGGCACCCACAATGCTATTATTCATTATCGTTCAAAATACCATATCGAACGACCAAAACAAGCGAAATTATCGCCAAAAATTTCAAATTTGTCGGAAAAACTTCAACAAATATAATCCCGACAATGGCCAACAAAAACATCTTTATTGGCGCAATCCTTTTAGCAAACATGTACAAATCAAATACCCTGTTTTTCACAACCAAAGCCAATCCGAAAGAAAAAACACAAGAAATGTAGTTCCTGACGCACCCCACTAGAAACATGTTGCCATTTCCCAGAAAATATATCGCCACTTTTTCAGCAACATATTTATAAAAAAACCAATAGCCGAAAAATGCCACGGCAACAACAAAAAGGACTGTAATCATCAAATCGACGGTTCCCATCAACGCAATTTCACTTTTTTCTTTTTCCATCTCAATCATTTCAAATCTCCTTTTTTATATTGTTAAAAAACTTTTCATCCTTTTCCAAAAAGATTTTTCTGGAATTTGTAATTGTAAGTCAAAAAAAATACCGTGTCAAGCATTTTACACAAATAGAAAACACGCACAAATAATGCCGAGCGTACTATTTTTGACCCTTCAGGTAGCAAAATATTATTTTAATCTAAAAATATCCGCAACATTTCCCAACTCTTTTTGATATTCATTTTCACGCATTCGCTTTTCACCGATAACCGCATTGAATTTTTTGACATCAATAGTAACCTCATTGCTATTGGCGCTAATATATACGGCTTTTTTCTCCGCACTCCATTGAAAATTATAGACATAAGTATACCAAAGATAAAAACAATATCCGGCTAAAATTAAAAACAAAACAAAAACCGCATTTTTTATATGCGACGCTAAAAAAAGATTCAGTTGCTTGAACTTTTTTTTCATTTGCTCCTTGTTAATTTTGATTTCTCCGGATGACATATTATTCCATATAAACAATAATAGTTAATGATGTTTTAAGCACTTTATTTGGTTCGCTTGGGGAATTTACAGTGGAAACTTGCGAAGACTGAAAAATATCGCCGACATTCAAGTTGGCTACTTGCAAAGATGCATTCTTATCATCAAGCCCTTCTTTTGCGGAAACTGCAATTACATTGACATAATTTTGACTATTTTCCAATTTATGCATAAATTTCAGAAGTCCCGAGTAATCGCCAACTAAATCGATTCTCATTTTAAGATAATTTCGATAAGCCAATTTGTCCTCTAAGCTCTTGTTGTCAGTTTTGTTTTTATTTGGAACATTGCCCTCTACGACCGGAGCTGGACTTGCTTTTTTAGTATCACTGTCAAGCATAGCGATTGTTATTTTATTTCCTGTTTCATCCGCTAAATTTTCCAGATTTTTAATAAAATCAACGCTTGCCCCGGAAGAAAGAATCACCCCGACAGCATCTTTATTTTGCTCAAAAGTGGCATTAATTTTTTCCATTTGCGGAATTTTTTCAATTTTTTGCCTTTCTAAATTATTGCCAATTATTCTTTTTTGAATTTCGTCTGCTTTATTTCTGATGCCATTTAATAAAAAAATTGTTGCAAAATAGGCGCTTGGCAACATAATTAAAATAAACGCTATTGCAACAATCTGAACTTTATATTTTTGAAAAATTTTTTTCATTATTATTTTTTATTTTTTAACACAATCATCCGCCACATTCAATGTTATTTTAAAATCAATATTGCCCCTGGAAACCAAATCGGAAAGTGGCAAATCAACATTTGAAAAACAATTGGTCTGCATTAATTTATCTTTAAATAAAAGCAGATCTTCACGAGTCTTAGCATTGCCATCCAGGGAGATAACGAGATTGTTTGTTGTCAACCCGGTTAGTGTTACGGTATCCGGTTGCGCCGAGCTTATCTTTAGAAATACTTCCGACCAATACAGCTGATCATTATTGATAGCACCGATTTTTCCAAGTTTGGTATTTATTTCTAAAAATTTCTCTTCATAATATTTAATTGTCGCATACTGCCCGCTCTTAGTTTGATTATTTTTTAAATCAGGAATTGCCGCTAAATTAAAACCCAAAAGGCTTTCAATTCCCCATAAAAAGGTAACGAAACACAAAATAATAAAAAAAATAATAACTTCCCATCCCAATAATGCTCTAAATTTTTTATTTCGTGAAATAATCTCTTTTTTTTCCGGTGATAACAAATTTATTTTTGATCCGAAATCGTTTTGACGCATTGCCAAGCCAAGCACAGTAGCAAAACGAACTGATTGTTCCTTGCTTATAATCGGCAATGCATTTCCAAAATCCAGATTGACCCAAGGATCTCCGATTACCACTTCTTTTTTTAATCTTTTTATTAAATAAGCAGACAATCCTTTCAAGTTTGCTCCTCCTCCGCAAAGAATTATTTTTTTAATTTTGCCAATTTCTTTTTCCTCACTAATGCTTTGATAAAAATCAATGGATTTTTCAATTTCTACTGCCAAGCCTTCCAAATAAGCTTGCGCTGCGTTAAAAATGGAATCTTCGCGAACAGACAAGCCAAGCCCCTTTGAAAGTTTCATTTTTTCCGCTTCATCATTATTTATTCCAAAAAATTTGGCAATCGCATCAGTAATGCCTTCTGATGAAAAAGAAATACTTGAAGTAAAAAAAGGAACGCGTTTTCTTGCTACAATAAAATTGGTTCTTTTTGCTCCGATATCCACAATCAAAAATGATTCATCTTTTTCGCCACGCAAAGGAATCAGGCTTCTTACTAGCGCCATTGATTCCGACTCAAAAACGCAAACTTCCAATTTCGCCAACTCCAAAACAGCCGAAATATCATCCGCCACTTCACGAGAAATGGCCACGGTTAGAATATTTTGCCTGCCTTTTTTTTCGTCAATTAAGAGCCAATCATAATAGACTTGATCAATGGAAAGTGGGATTCCGGCTTCAATTTCCCATTTTATCGCCTCTCCAATTTCTGATTTGTCCATCTTGGGAATAGAAATAACACGCAAAAAAATTTTTGATTCCGGCAAAGAACAAATCACTTTTTTAGTTTTTATTTTTTTCGGCATGGCTTTTTTAATCGCCAGACAAATAAACTCTGCCACCCTTTTTTTATCTAAAACTCTCCCGTCAAAAAAACAATCTTTCGGAACATCCACCAGCGCATTCGATCTAATACGATCATTATTATTTTTTTTCTCCAACTGAACAACTTTAAAAGAAAGATCGCTAATATCAATACCGAAATAATCATCCTCTAAATCAATTATTTTTTTATTTAAAAAATTCATACTTAGATTATAGCACGAATTTTATTTTTCAATAACAAAAGTTGAACAAAAAAATTAATTCAGCAAAGTTTTATAATTTTTCGACCAGTATAAAACAGTATTGTAATAACCCTGGCTGAATATTCCGTAATAGTTGGTGGTTGCTTTTTTTATCGCCGATGAGCTATCCGATGTTCCACCGGCTCCGGCAACCTTAATTGCCATCGCCATAACGGCATCAGTGATATTCCATGGATCCGGATGACCATTTCCGGTATTGGCGCTAATTTGCGATTCATAAGCAAGCCAAGTATCAGACATCATTTGCGCCGCTCCCATCGCCCCTCCTTGATTTGGTCCCGCGCTGGAAAAAGGAATTGTGCAAGAAACTTTTTTGCTTTTATAGCCAAGGTCATTCAAGATATTATTAAAAAGTTTTTCTCGATAATACAGCCTATCAATAGACGCTTGATATTTTTTTCCGTATTTTTTATATCCGGGAATCGATACTTTTTCCACATCCGCATAAGAACACTGACCGACATTTTTTCCAAGATTTGATTCTTGAGTAAGAAAGCCGTACAAAACTCCCTGCGGAACATTTGTTTTATTGCTGGCATAGCTAACTGCATCCTTAATATCTTTAGCATTATAGTTTGTTCCCAATAAACTGTTTAATTCACTTTGCAATGCATTAAATTTTGCTTGTAATTCCGCCAAAGTCGCCGTTGTCGTATTGATATCGGAAACAATATTGGCTTGTTCTTTTTTTTGTTGCGCCAACAAACTTTCGTGTTGCAATTTCTTATCGCTTAAATCATTTTTTACATTTTCGATATCTTTTGTGTTTTGATTAATATCCGATAAGATAAGATTTATTTTATCCTTAACGCTTAACATTTGATCGAAATTTTGAGAAATATTACTAAAACTCGTACCTGTAACCGCTAATTTCACCAATGGATTGGCATCCGCATAATAAGCCTGTTGCAGGCAACTTTCCAAAATAGCTTTGTTCATATCCGCTCGCTTATTCAGTTCGTCGAGTTCATTTTGTTTTTTGGCGATATCGCTTTCCGCTTGCTGAATAACTGTTTTGGTTGATGCGACTTGCACAACAGTTTTCCCCAGTAACGCTTGAGAATTATTTAAATGTTTTTGAGTAATTTCAATTTGTTTTTGCGTATTTTGCAAACTGTTTTTCGCATCATATATTTGCCCGGCAAAGACTTTTTTGTTTCTAAAAATAAAACTGAAAACAATCAATAAAAATATGATTGGCGCAAAAAACACTATTTTATTTTTTTTCACTTTTCCCATATTTTTACAAATCGAACATTTTCACAATCCTAAAAAATTCTTCTGGCACCATAGATTCCCTACCGATAAGTGCTCCGTCCATGCCACTTCCAAAACAAACTTTCTCGACTGTTCGGACACTAACCGAACCGCCATAAATAATTTTTACCTCGCTTGCAACATCAGAGGAATATTTTTGCGTCAATACTTTTCTAATCAACAAGCGCGCTTCCATAATCTCATCTGTTGTCGGGATAATATTGCTACCCACTGACCAAACGGGTTCATAGGCGATAATGATTTTTTTAATTTTATCTTCTGCGACATTCGAAAAAGCGTCGTTCATTTGATTTTTTATAACTTCAAATGTTTTTCCCATTCGCCTTTCTTCCAATGTTTCTCCGATACAAATTATAGCCATTAAATCATTTCTCAAAACCGCCTCTGTCTTGAGACCGATCATATGTCCGGTTTCTCCCAAATATTTACGCCGTTCGCTATGTCCGCAAATAACATATTCACAACCAAAATTATTAATCGCCAGCGGTGAAGTTTCTCCGGTATACGATCCCCGTTCCTCCCAAAAAATATTTTGCGCTCCCAATCTAATATTTTTTGGTATTTCTGTTTTGAAAAATTCAAAATGCAAAATTGGCGGACAAAGCACGATTTCAATTCGATTGGAAAATTCATTCCGCGCATTTTCTTTTTTGAGCTCGTCCAAATATTTTTTTCGCTCTGAAAAAGAATTTAGATTCATCTTTAAATTTCCAACAATTATTTTTTTCTTCATAACATTATGCTTGCTCAAAATTACCCATGTGCTTCCTTATTTATTTCTAATTTTCAAATGTCGCTTCAGAAATAAAAAAATTCCAACTAGGATAAGCGCACCGATTAGCGCGTCAAATTTATGAAAATATCCGCCTAACGTATCCCAATTATCCCCCATTTTTTTTCCAATCATTGCCAAAATATAGCAAAAAGGAAACGATCCAAGAAAAGTATAAACAACAAATCGAGGAAAATTCATACGAGAAATTCCCGCCGGAAGTGAAATGAAAGTTCGCACAACCGGAAGCATTCGTGAAAAAAATACCGCCGCATTTCCATATTTTCGAAAAAAATTATCCGCCAGATCAAGATCGTGCTTGGTTATTAAAATATATTTTCCATATTTTTCCACCGCCAAACGACCGCCATAATATCCAACCCAATATGCTAAAGCAGATCCCAAAACACAACCAAGCGATCCGGCAAGAGCAACACCGAAAAGTGTAAATCGTCCTTGCGAAACTAAATAGCCGGAAAATGGCATAATAATTTCCGATGGAAGCGGAACGCAAGCCGACTCAATTGCCATCATCAATGCCACGCCAAAATAGCCCAACATTGAAATGCTGGCGATAATAAAATTTGCCAAAAGAGAAATTATTCCGGTAACCATAAAAATATGAAATTAGTATTTAACACTTACTTGATTTTGATTTTTACCTATTGCTCTTTTAAATATTCCGCCGCATCCTCGGGACTAATTGTGACAATTTCAATTCCGGTTGATATTTCAAATCCCGCCCAAATATTTAATCTTGGCAAAATTTCAATATGCCAATGAAAATGCGGATAATCTTTTCCGTCGCAAGGTGATGTATGCAAATAGAAATTAAAATCGGGGCTATTCAATCCTTTATCTAATTTTTCTATTGCTTTTTGCAACGCCTCTCCGCCGGTTAGTTTTTCTTTTTCAGTTATTCTTTCAAAATAGGGCTTATGTTTTTTCGGCATAATCCACATTTCAAAATTAGCGCGAGCGGCAAACGGGCAAAACACCAAAAAATCATCATTTTCAAAAACAATTCTTTTTCGTTCTTCTTTTTCCCATTCTAATATTGAACAATACACGCAATGTTTATTCATTTGATAATATTTTTCAGCGCCATCAAGTTCTGCCTGAACATAAGGAGAAACGACAGGAATTGCCATTAATTGAGAATGCGGATGAGCGATGGAGGCGCCGGCAGTTTTTCCATGATTGTGAAAAATATCAATATAATTTACTGATTTTTTATTCATCAAATCAATATAGCGCGATTGATATGCATCCAGTATTTCTGCCACCGCAACAGGATCGAGTTTGCCAATATGTTTTTTGTGATCTCTGGTTACGATTACTTCATGATAACCGATACTGTCCATCCAAAAATACGGACCGGATTCTTTATGCGCAATTTGACCACCGACCGGACGAGAAAATGCCGGATATTTATTAGGAAAAATGCGCAAACTCCAATCATCATTCCCCGTACCATAAAGCAAAATATCTTCTTCCTGTCCGGACAAAATCGGATCACAAAATAAACAGCCAGTTCCATCGTCAAATTCGTTATTTTTATCTTCCGCCACAAAATCACTCGGCCTTTTTTGGCGAATTTTTGAAACAACAATCCAATCTCCGGTCACCAAATCTTGTCGCAATTCTCCTGTTTTTTTATTTTCCTCCGTATTCACTTTTTTTATTTTTTTATTTTATTAACCAAATTAATCAGATTTATTTTTCGCTTTTTTTGTAGCTATATTTCCCTGCCAACATCATTATTTTTACTTGAAACAATTCTTTGAATGTATCAAAATATCCGCTCAGTCCAACAAGGCTTTTCCCCGCATCAATCCACACGACAGGAACCTCAACAATTTCATATTGCATTTTCTTTGCCAGCATAAGCATTTCGAAATCACCGCCCCAGCGATCAAGTTTCATCTGCGAAACAATATCCCTCGTTGCTCTTTCTGAAAGTACCTTAAATCCGCATTGGGTATCTTTTATGCCACGCAAATTCATCATTGATTGAATCAGCATATTGCCAAAATCACCAAGCATTTCTTTCCATTTTGGCTGATGCTTTTCTATTTTTGATTTATCTAAATCCCGCGAACCGATAATCACATCTTTATTTTTTTCCATATAAGGCAAGAATTTTTCCAAATTGGAAATATCCGTCGCTCCATCAGCATCTGTTAATAAACGAAATTTTCCATCGGCCTTCAAAAAACCTTCTCGCACCGAAAACCACTTACCATAATTTTCTTCTCGATCGATAATATCCAGCTTCCTAACCAAGCCGGATAAATTCCTGAGAAAATCGGCTGTGTCATCTTTTGATCCGTCATTTACGGCAATTACTTCATAGATGATTTTTTTTTCATCCAAATACTCTCCGATTTTTTGCAAATTTTTTTTCAACTCTTCGCCCTTTCTTCCACTTTCATTATAAGCAGGAATTATAACTGATAAATATGGCTTCTCTTCCATAAACTTAACTCTAAATAAATTATTTATACTTCTTGCAATATTGTAGCACAAGAATCATAAAAGCAAAATACTGTCAGCAAACAATCATCCAAGCCATTTCTCGCGCTCTTCTTTTGGAAATTTTTCAATCGCATAACGCAAGGCTGTTCGAGGCATTCTTTTGGCATATTTGTCCAAAAAGTCCACTTCGCTTTTTTTATTTCTTTTTCCAATTTCTCTGAGCATCCAGCCCACCGCTTTGTGAATCAAATCTTGTTTGTCAAAAAGCACTAATTCGATAATTTTTAGTGCATCATCAAATTTATTATTTTTAATAAAACCATATGTGGCGACCACGGCTATTCTTCTTTCCCAAAAATTTTGAGAATTTACCAAAGTAAACAAAATATTTTTGTTTTTATTCAAAAAATAATCTCCTAAAATTTGCGGTGCGGAAAGATCAACCAAATCCCAATTATTGATATGCTCCATATTTTTCAAATAAAATTTAACGATTTTTTCTTTTTCACTCTCTTTTTTGTTTTTTTGATATTTCAAAACCAAAATTGCCAAAGCTGAAAAACGCAATTCATGCACCGACTGTCTCAGGAGATATTTCAAATCCGCAAAATTAATCCTATCCACATATTTTCGCGCAACAATTCTTTGCTCGGGAACACTAATTCCCCAAAACACATCACCCTCTCCATATTCACCTTTTCCCGTTTTAAAAAAACCCGCTGAAACCTTTGCTCTAACGGGATTTTTTAAATTCTCCAATTCGGTTAAATATTTTTTTAATAATTCTTTTTGTGAAATAGGCACAATAATAGTTATCACTTTTATTAAAAACAAAAGATATTAAGCCACTTTTTTTATTTTTCTCTATTTTTTGCTCACAAATTTTCCATAATCCATTTTAATATTTCCAATATATCATAAATCTCCAAGGGACACAAAAAAAGAGCGAACTTAACGTCCGTTCTTTTTTGTTTCAACTGAGAACTCCCTCAATTTATTTTTATGGACATTGAGAAACAAATTGCTTAGTTGGATCAGAGCAGGTAACGTCTCCATAGTAAACACCATTTGGTCCAACATCAACCGTGCAAGCACCAGTAGCCGTTGTAGTAAAAGCTCTTACATTTGTAGCGCTAATACAAAAATTTTGATTACCCGTTGGTCCGCACGCAGTATTGGCATCGGTACCCCATGTAACATTCGAAGTTGACCCTGGGGGTGTTACTTTTGACGGAGTGGTTAATCCATCACAAACAGTTATTAAACCAGGAACAGCCCCGGAAACTTCCGCAAGAAAGGCAGACCGGTTTGCTTTTCCTCGCGCGCTGTTTAAACTTACCAAAACCACCGAGGCCAAGATTCCAATAATCGCAATAACAATCAAAAGTTCGATAAGTGTGAAACCTTTTTTGTTTTTTATCATTTTTTTCACCAACCTTTCTAGTTTTTTATTTTTTATTTCCAAATTTATCAATAGTCCAAAATATTTAGCCTCCTTTAATTGCAAGATTGATCATATATTACCCCGTCTTGATTAATAGTCGCTGTGCAGGAACTCAAACTTGGCATTGAAGCGCTAACAAAAAAAGTTTTATCTCCTCCAGCCCCACAATTATCTTGTGCATTGGTCAAGTCCCATGTTGTGTTATTTGTTGATGATGGTACAATGATTGCCCCGCTGTCGCACTGATTAATAAATGCGGTAGATGCTGCCTTAGTTTCTTCCTTGAACGCCGCTTTTTGCCCCTTTACCCTGGCGTTAATTAGCCCTGCCAAAACCACCGAGGCCAAGATTCCAATAATCGCAATAACAATCAAAAGTTCGATAAGTGTGAAACCTTTTTTGTTTTTTATCATTTTTTTATAATTTTTTTATTTCCCCCTGCTGATTAATAACACATTATACTCTTTCAAATTCTATTTAATCTGCCCGGCGATATTATAGATCGGCATTAAAACTCCCACTGCCAAAAAACCGACACCGATTCCGAGCATTATCATCATTACCGGCTCAATCAATGTTGACATATTTTTTGCCATCACATCCACTTCTTGAGAATAAAATTTATCGATATGTCCCAAAACGGAATCAATCTGCCCGGAATCCTCTCCGATTTTAATCATATGTGAAACCATCGGAGGAATTAGTTCGCTTTTTTTAAGTGTATCACTCATGCTTCCTCCTTGTTTGACATTATCAGCTGTTTCCAAAAGCAACTTCTCATATTTTGAATTATCAATCACGGAACTGACTATTTTTATCGCTTTAATAATTGGAATTCCTCCCGCTAAAAGAGCAGCTAAATTTTCCGCAAAACGAGTAATATAAACATAGCGAAACATTGTCCCGAATATTGGCAATTCTAATTTCACATCATCCCACTCCTTTTTTCCGTCCGGCGTCCCCAAATAATAAACCAAACCGCTTACAGCTCCCGCAATAACCAAAAGCACCGCCCACCAAAAATTGACCATAAAGTCACTGATTTTAATCAAAACTGTTGTGTACCAGGGAACATCGGCATTCATATCCTTGATCATTGCTGTTAGTTTTGGAACGATTATTGTTATGACTAAAAAACCGATTACAAAAAAAACCACCAAAACAATGCACGGATACAGCATTGCTGATTTTATTTTACTGGAAAGCGCATAATTTTTTTCAATATTATCCGCCACATATTCAACCGATTTTTTCAGATTTCCCGATGCCTCTCCCGAACGAATAATATTTATCGAGAGATCGGAAAAAACATCCCTGTGTTTGGAAAGAGCATCCGAAAAAGTCATTCCATCTTCAATATTTTTCACTGCCTCCTCAATAATACCTTTAAAATAGAGATTGCTTGTTTGCTCACTGATCGCCGTCAAAGTTGTAACAATTGGCACGCGCGCTTCAATCAGAATTGCCAATTGGCGAAAAAAAACAACTAATTCTTTGCTGGAAACTTTATCAAAATATTTAAGAAAAACTTTTCTTGCTGAAACACTATTTACTTCAGAAATGCTTATTGGAAAAAGTTCGTTTTTTTGCAAAACAGCCGCCGCCATATCCTTGCTAATCGCTTCAACCGCACCCTCTCTGATTTCTCCCAGTTTTGTTTTTGCTTTAAAATTAAATTTCATATTTTTTATTTTTCTTCTAGAGTCTTTATATTTTTATATTAACACATTTTCAAAAAAATTAATAGTGCAACATTGTTTGGAAATTTTTTCTATCCGTGGCATACATTTGCGCCACATCAAGAGACACCAAACCTCTTCGCACCAAATCCGCCAATGACTTATCCATAGTGATCATTCCTTCAGCCGAACCGGTTTCAATAACATTATCAATTTGATAGCTTTTGTTTTCACGAATTAAATTCTCAACGGCATGATTTTTAATCATTATTTCAATAGCCGGAACTCGTCCATCTTTATCACTTCGAGGAATTAATCGCTGAGAAACAACCGCCAAAAGCACGTTTGCCAGTTGTGATCTAACTTGGTTTTGTTGATGTGGAGGAAAAACATCAATAATTCTATCCACAGTTTGCGCGGCATTATTCGTATGCAGTGTTCCAAAAATCAAATGACCCGTTTCCGCCGCAGTAATTGCGGTGCTAATCGTATCCAAGTCGCGCATTTCGCCAATTAAAATAACATTGGCATCTTCACGAAAAACCGCTTTAAGCGCATTTTGAAAAGAATCGGTATCTTGATAAACTTCCCGCTGATTTATTATCGAACGATCTTGTTCATAAATATACTCGATCGGTTCTTCAATGGTCATAATATGCTTTTCTTGTTTGTGGTTAATTTCGTTGATAAGTGCAGCTAGCGTTGTTGATTTTCCCTGTCCAACCGGTCCAACAATTAGAAACAGCCCCTGGGAATAAGTGGTAAAATTATACAAAACATCGGGGACTCCAAGTTCCTCTAATGTTTTAATCTCTCTTGGAATCAAGCGAAAAGCAATACTGGTGCGTCCTTGTTGGAAAAAAGCATTTACACGAAAACGGACTTTATCCTCAAAGTTATAGGAAAAATCGACTTGGCCTTCCTTCTCCATTTTTTTCTTTCTTTCTTCATCCAAAATAACATCACAAATTTCCCGCGTAGCAGTTGGAGTGAGTAACATATCTTCATTTAAGGGAAAAAGTTTTCCATCAATACGATATGTTGGATAGCGCCCGACAACCAAATGCAAATCAGATGCCCCTCTTTGCGCAGCTATTCTTAATAAATTTTTAATTTTTTGCTCAGTTCTTAGCATTTTATAATAATATTTTAACTATTTATTTTTATTTATTCTTTTTTTAAATATTTTCTAGCTTTTTCCAAAACTTCCGATGGCGTAAAATGCGATTTTATCAGATAGTCATTCGCGCCAAGTTCCAAACCTTTTTCAATATCGCTTTTTTGGCTCAAATTAGTCAATAAAATAATTGGGATATCTTTAAGCCGATCGTCTTTTTTAATTTCTGAAATCAATTCCAAACCATCCATATAGGGCATTAAAATATCTAGCAATATCAAATCGGGAATAGCTTCTGCTTTTTTCAATTTTTCCAAGCCATCAATTCCATTTTCGGCAGAAACAACTTCAAATCCTTCTTGAACAAATTTAGTATGATATATATCCATAACAAAAACATCATCCTCAACAATCATTATTTTCTTCTTCTGTTCCATAAAATTAAATATTAGAAAATTAACTGCTTAAAAAATGATTTTAATCATTTTCTTCGGCTAATGTAAAATCGCATTCGGTAACTCGTTCCACTTCTTCTATTGTAGTAAATCCTTGCAATATTTTCAAGACGCCATCTTGTTCAATTGATAAAACGCCCAACGCCTCTCGCTCCTTTATAATCAAATCTTCATTTCCGTGTTTTTCAATAATAATATTTTTTATTTGATCCGTAACAGGAACAGCCTCATAAATTGCTACTCTGCCCTTAAGTCCTGTTCCGTTGCAAAAATCACAACCTTTTCCGTGATAAAATTTAAGCTTTCCTAAATCTGTTATTCCATGATTTTTTAATTCTTTCTCGGAAATTTTTTCAATTTTTTTTACGATTGAATTGACCACAACCGCCGGAACGGAAATTTCTTCCTTGCACTTTTCACAAATTCTGCGCACAAGTCTTTGCGCGATTACCATTCTTAATGATGAAGATAACAAAAACGGCTCGATACCCATATCCATCATGCGCGGAATAGCTCCGATCGCCGTATTGGTATGCAAAGTAGAAAACATCAGATGCCCCGTAAGCGCGGCGTGCACGGCCAATTCGGCTGTCTCTCCGTCGCGAATTTCACCCACCATAATCACATTAGGATCTTGACGCAAAATAGTACGCAAACCGGAAGCAAAAGTATAACCGATTTCCGGCTTTATTTGGCTTTGGTTTAAGCCTTCGATATAATATTCAACCGGATCTTCCAGCGTGATAATATTGCGATCTTCACTGTTTAATATTTTTAATAATGTGTATAGTGTCGTTGATTTTCCGCTACCGGTCGGTCCGGTTATTAAAATCATTCCATAAGTTTCTTTAATCGCATCGCTTATGTCATCCAACGCTTTTCCAATCAACCCCAGAGCTTCCGTGCTGGCTGTCCCGCTATCTTTGTCTAAAATTCTCATTACAATTTTCTCACCGCCGACTACTGGCAAAGATGAAACGCGAAAATCGATATCTGTTCCCTTAAAATTCAAACGAAAACGACCATCTTGCGGTTTTCTTTTTTCATCAATTTTAAGATTAGCTAAAATCTTAATGCGTGAAACAACTACCGGACCAATTTCCAATGGAAAAATCAGGCTGACATGTAAAACGCCATCCACGCGAAAACGCACTCGATAATCTTTATCCATCGGTTCAATATGAATATCACTAGCTTTTCCTTCCACTGCATGGCTAATCAATACTTCCACCAATTTCGCGACGGGCGCATCTTTCAGATTTTCAATTTCTTCTTTCTTTTTTTTCTCAAGCGCCTCTTTATCGGGCTCTCCCGCATCCTTAAATGATGCAATAGCATCTTGCAATGCATCACTCGCTTCGTCATAATGAGAAAACAGTTCGGAAAAAACTTTATCGGAAACAAGATATGTTTCAATTTTTGTTTTTTCTTTATCAGAAATAAAGCTCAAAACATTCAAAGCGTCAACATCTTCGACATTGAGCATTGCAATCTTTATTGTATCATCTCCACGATCAAAAGCTACCATTTTATATTTATTGGCAACCTCTTTCGGAATAACATTAATCACCGCCCCGGAAATATTGCGTGGCGCCTCTGATAATTCTTTGGCTTTTTCTTTAATTTCCGGCTTATCTTGCATCATTGTTTTGTATCATTTGACTTATTGAGGAAGAAAGGGATTATTTTTTCCAACCTCTCCCTGGACAACATTATTCACATCAACATTTTTAGTTGAAATAATTTTATCCGCTATGCTCTTGTCGAATTTCGCGCTGGAAAAGACGGCATTGCTTAAATCATTGTCAGACAGCTTATAATTATCCGGCAAATAATCGAATTCCAAAGACATTGTGATTTGCAAATTACCGCTCAAACTTTGATCTTCATTTTTTAATGTTTTCATTTCCAGCGTAGCAACCTTGTTAAACATTCTCATTTTGTATAAATTATCCAAAAGCGTCTTTGCATTATCATAAGTACCGAATACGGAAAAATTAGCCAAAAGCTTAGACGGGACAACCTTGCTCGCAACTTGCGCCGATCCGGCTTTTGCCGATAAGGTGGAAGGATCTGAAGTATCACTTGCATTTCCTGAAACAGAAACGCCATTATTTTTTACTTCGGAAACGGAAATATTTAAAACCGCCATGTTATTTTTCGCCGCCAAAGAGTTCAGATTTTCAATTATTTTTTCATCTTCTTTGTTTTGTGGAATATAGCCAAAGATCACGTCCCTTTTCGCGGTATCACTATTAATATCGACTATCAATTTCTGAATATTATCCAAACGATTAGCCAAACCATTAGTTATTTCTGTCTGCTTTTGCAGTTCTGCATATTTTTCTTTAACACCATCCACACCATTCGTGTAAGCTGGATACACCCACCAAATAAGTAACGACACGATTATTATGCCCAAAGCCGGAGCAATCAATATCTTTATTTTCATATTTTTTATTTATTTTTTAGTGTTAAAATGATTGAAAAACTAATTATGTTTGTCTTAGTGTCCAATTTAGTATCTCCGATGGAAACAGTTGAAAAATAACTTGAATTTTTAAAACTCAAAATTTGCTTGGCAATAGTATCATAATTATTGGCAAAACAATTCAATGTTATTGTGCCCGCGGCATTGTCATATTTATATGAGTCCAGATATGTTCCGCTACTGATTGCCGCTCTTACAGCGTCCAAATCCTTATTGATATCTCGACTTTCACCAATCAATGTCTGAGAAATATTCAACCTATTTTGAAAATCCATTACTTTTTTAGTATCGTTGCTCATGAACATATTGTGTTTATCCGCATATTGCGCTTTAAGATCAATCGTCTTTTTATCTAAATATCTTCCATAAAAAAACAACGCGGCGTACAACATAGCAACCAAAAGCAACAAAAAAAACAATTTCAATGTTCCGGGGCTAATTATGCTTTCTCTTTTTTCAACTGTAACCAAGTTTATATTTGCCATTTTTTTAGTATAAAAAATTATTTATTATTGTCTTTATTTTTAATATACTCTTCCATGCCACTCAACGCCAAACCGACACAAACCGAATATTTTGTCCTGACAGAAGAAATTATTTTTTCCAAATTATTATCATATTTAACTTTATTAAAAGGATTGCCAACAGTTGTCCTGACTTTTAGTTTATCCGAAAAATATTCACAAATTCCAGTCATTTCGGCCGTACCACCCGATAAAATGACACCATCGATTTTCATTTTCGCATCATCTCTAAGACAGGTTTTTATTATTCTGTCCGCTTCTCCAATCACTAATTCCAGCGCAAAAAAATTAATTATTGAGTTACCCTTAAAAAAATTCCGCTCAGAAACTTTGAGCTGTTCCGCTCTGGCATTATCAACACCCATGCTTTTAGCAATTGTTTTGGTTATATCCCCTCCGCCGGCATCAATATTGCGATTAACCATAATAATCCCTTTTTCCACCAGCATAATATTGCAAACTTCCGATCCGATATCCACTATAACAAAATTTCCCGGATCATTTCCCACCAAAGAACGTACCATAGGAAAAGGCTCAAGACTGATAGAGCTCAAACTCAATCCGGAATTTTTAATTAAATTTTCGTATTTTAAAACTTTTTCCTTTGATGCTGCAACCAAAAGCACTTGCAAAATATTCTTATTTTTTATTTGTCTTGCGTCAGCGTCAGCCTCTTTGGCAGAAGCATTATTATCCGCTATTTGTTCTTTTTTTCCCACAATATCCCAACTAATCACCACTTCATCCAGGGATGTGGGGATATATTTATGCGCCTCGAATTTGATAGCCTGTTCCATATCGTTCACAGCCATATCGGGAAAATCAATAAGCGTAATTAATCCGCCGAAAGCCGGCAATGAAACATATACATTGCCTTTTCCGATTTTTGATTTTTTAAATATTTTTTTAAGCAACCTGGGCAAAACAGCATAAAAATATTCCGAGTTAATATCTCCCTTCCCCTGCATGCCTTCCCCTAATGGCATCCATGCATAGTTGGAAAGGGTCGGCTTCCCGTCAATAAGTTTGAGCTCGACAATTTTAATTGAAGACGTTCCAATGTCCAAACCGACAAATGTTTTTTTTCCAAAAATTAAATCAAACATCAATTTATTTTTAATTTCTATTTTTAACTATAAATTATTATAGCACACCATAATAATATCATAAAATAAAAAAACAAACAATCGAGACTGAAGTTTTTCCGTCTCATTTTTCAAGTTTCCAATCTTTTTAAAATAACCATTCTTTATCATTCATTTTACCTGAATATTTTAGCATATTTTTGGAAAAACCGAATAGCTATTTTCACTTATTTTCTTTTTCTTTTTTCAAAAAAACCAAACCCGCGCCCAAACATTCGCATTGAATTTAAAAGCGGAAAAAAATCCGTAATGAAATTAAAGGCGGCAGCGCCTTCCGGCCCAATAATTCGAAAAAAAACCAACGCCAAGCCTCCCGCGTTTACAATGCCCCAAATCCAAAAATCTTGCTTGGAAATTTTAGCTACTAGCTGACTCAGCTCTATCGCTTCACCAACTTTGGAAAAATCATCTTTCATAAGAGCAATATCCGCCGCTTCAATTGCGGCATCCGTTCCAATCGCACCCATAGCAATACCGACATCGGCCAAAGCCAGAGAAGCCGCATCGTTGACTCCATCACCAATCATCGCAACCTTATTTTTATCATTAAGATATTTTTTGACATAATTCAATTTATCTTCCGGCAACAGTTCCGCATGATAGGCAGTCAAACCGATTTTTTGGGCGACTTTTTGTGCGGATTTTTCATTATCACCAGTCAGCATTATCACTTTTTCAATTCCCATGGCATAGAATTTTTCAATAGTCCCCTTCACTTCCGGCCTGATTTCATCCTCCAATAAAATCAAGCCTTCCGGCTGATTATCTTTTGCCACCAAAAGAATACTGCCATATTCCGTTTCTTTTATTTTTTCAATTTCAGCTTTCTGTTTCAAGCTAAAAATAACACCTTCTTCTTCGAGAAAAGCGATTTTTCCGCAAATAACTTTTTTTTCATCGATAATTGCAATGGCTCCTTTCCCGGAAACTTCTTTGAATTTATCTGTTTTTTCAAAAGAAATTTTTTGCTCATCGGCATATTGAACAATTGCGCGCGCTATCGGATGCGTAGAAAAAAAATCTGCTCCAGCCGCCAAAGAAACAATTTCTTGTTCAGTTTTTCCATTAAAAACATAGATTTTACAAACTTTTAATTTTCCCTTCGTCAATGTTCCCGTTTTATCGACAACGATTGTTTTGACTCGCACAAGCCCCTCCAAAAAAGATCCTCCTTTAATAATAATGCCTTTTTTTGCCGCGTTGCTTATTCCTGCGGAAAAAGCCATTGGAATTGCCACAGCAATATCATCGGCGCAAGTAACCAGTAAGATCGAAAGTACCAAATTCAAATTACGCGAAAAAATCCACACAAGCACCGAACCTAAAAGTGTAATGCCAATATACCAAGCCGTAAATTTATCGGCTATAGTTTGAATGCCCGCCTTATCTTTTTGTGATTGTTCGACTAATCTGATAATCTTTTCAAAAGTTGTGTCTTTGCCGACTTTCTCCGCACGAATAACCAATGAACCGGAAACATTCAAAGTGGAACTAAGCACTTCATCACCAATATTTTTATTAACCGGCAAGGATTCTCCCGTAAGCGAAGATTGATCGATTTGCGCATAACCCTCGATCACTATTCCGTCCACCGGAACACGCTCGCCCAATTCAACAATAATCAAATCTCCGCTTTTAATTTTTGAAATTGCTTCCTCGATAATTTCATCACCTTTTTTCACTTTCACTTTTTCCGGCTTAAGTTTCATCAGACTCAAGATAGCTTTTCTTGCTCTGTTTCGAGTATAAGCATCAAAAATTCTGGCAGAAGTTAGCATTAAATTGATAAAAACCGCCGATGCCCATTCATAATTAAGCAATGAAACAGCCAGGGCGATTCCCGCCAATAAATCCACTGTGATTTTTCTATTTCTCAACGCTTGATAGGCGCTATAAAGCACCGGCAACGTGGCAATACTGGCGAAAAAAGTCAAAAGGGTATGATCGATTGATTCGCTTGCCAGTTTTCCGTAATGCAAAAACAAAACCAAAGACAAGGCCAATAATAAAAATTTATCTAATTTTATAAGTTGAATTTTCTGGGCGGGCTTTTGCATAAATTAAGATTTTTTTACTTGATATAATTTAAAAAATAAATTCGTGTTATTGACTTGATACTAATTTTACTTTAAAATTATACCATGATCAATAAAAATAAAGTAACAACTAAATATATCACTGAAAAATACTTGGATAAACGCTTTGAGGAGCAAACCAAAGCCATTCTTGAAGCGGTTGATTTTTCTTTGCAAAAATATTTAAAAAATATCGACACAAGGTTTGATGATGTTGATGCAAAATTTGAAAATATCGACACAAGGTTTGATGATGTTGATGCAAAATTTGAAAATATCGACACAAGGTTTGATGATGTTGATGCAAAATTTGAAAATATCGACACAAGGTTTGACATTGTCAACACAAGATTTAACAATATTGACACAAGACTTGATAAGCTGGAAGCGGAATTAAAATCCGACATCAACAATGTTCAAACGCTGATTGACGGCTATGTAAAAGCGCAAGAAGATTTCAAACAAGAATTTGTAATTATGAAAGAAGAAATCAGGCAAATAAAAGCCGTCTTCAAACAAAAACTTGGTGTTGACATTCGAGCGTTTTAGCGATTATACGCTTCTTGTTTTTGCCTTGCCTCACTATTATTATCCCGCACATTGGCAAGTCGCTTGATACTTGATAGACTTTGAAAATCTATTTTAAAATCAACCAATTAAAGTTGATGTCATTGTTGATTGCCGGCGCATCAATTTTCACTTTAAAGCTGACTCCATTGACAATATTGTCGAAATATAAATTTTTTCCCGAAGTCGATCCTTGCGAGGTGATATAAATCTTGGAAGCGCTATCCACATAGGGCGTATTGATTATTACTTCTGTCGTATTTTTTGCAATCACGCCTTTGCCGGAAGTTTTGGAATCAGTTAGCGATAGGCTATCGGCAAAAATACTGACCGCCTTAACCGAATTTAACGCCTCAATATCTTTGGCGGTGATTTTACCGTTGGTGATATCCAGATTGCCTAAAGAATCTTTATAGACAAGATTATTCATATTCAACGCGAGATAGAAATCAATAATCGGCTTGACTTGGGTTTGTAGATCAAGCATTTGAGTTTGCAGAGTTTTTATGTCTGATTGGTCTTTGGTTTGCAAGGCTTGAATGGCGGTGATATCTTTTTGACTGAGTAAGATGTTGGCGGTATTGGCATCGATGTTTTGACCAAGTAAATTGAATTTTTGATCATAGGTGAGAGTTTTGGTGTTGAGTGTTTCAATGATGGTTTCTTGACTGTTAATTTGAGCGCCTTGGGAAGTGATTTCCACTTGTTGTTCTTGAATGGCTTTGGTAAGAATGGGGGTAAACATGGCATAGCTTAAACCTTTGATTCCATCGGGACCAGTGGAAACCAAATCGGGGAAAAGTTTTTCCACTTCCTGGGCGATAAATCCGGTATGGAGAGCTGTGCCGTTGGCTTCTGTTTTGAAATTATAGGAAACAGGATTGAGAGCCAGTACATTGTTTAGTGTTGAAGAAATTGGAGAGATGTTTTTTTTCAAACGTTCATCGGAGCTGGAACCCCATGTTCCATCAGCATTGACAAAACCATTGGCGGTACCGGTGTAAACTTGAAGCTTATAGCCGGGAGCCGTCGTCCCAATCCCGACGTTTCCGTTACTATCCATCATAAACTTAGCCCCGGTAAAGGCAGGTATTGCCAATAAATTACCAAAACCAAAACTACCATTGGCTAAGACCATCATTGGGCGAGTTGTTGCTCCGGAAGCATCTTGGCGTTCTAGTTTAAACAAGTCTTGTGTTGGCCTACTGTCCAATACAAAAGACCAACCAAGTTTGGTAGTGTCATAACGCTGTGTAGATAAGCTGGAATCTACATACAAATTACTTCCAAAAAATGACAATAATTCGCCGCTGATAATCAAGTTTTGAAAAGTGCTTTTTGCGGTTATTCCGGTATCCAAAGTTATTCCACCCCCATTATTATTACCTGAACCTTATAT
>JAJYDG010000018.1 GCA_021777675.1 bacterium
CGATCTATTATTTTCTATGTTATTTTATTTATGCTTTTTTATTATTTTGCTTCAACTGTTGATAGAGTAATTGCTACTGTACGCTATCAAATAGTGCTTTATCCCCTATTTTTTTCTATTTCCGCCATTGGTCTTTTTCAACTTATTTCTTTTCAATTTTTACATAAATATCTCATCCGAACAACACTTGTTTTTTTATTTTGTTTGGTATTATTTTTTGAACTTTTCTCTGTTCGCCCATTTTATTTCAGCTATGCGTCCATTCTTCTACCGCAAAAATATATGGTTAACCTTAAAGATATGGGTGATGGAAGTTATGAAGCGGCGCAATTTCTCAATGAATTGCCCAATGCCAGAAATCTAAGCATTTGGTCGGACAAAGGCGCTGTTTGTGCCGTATTTAAAGGAAAATGCACTATTGGCTTTACTAAAAAAATCAAGACTATGCGATTTGATTATTTAGTTACTTCTTCCGGTCGAAAATCGCGCACCTTAAAATTATCCGCTTCGCTTAATAGTTATATTGATTTTCATAAAGCTTACAGCACGGAAGATTATGCTAAAAAGATTGTTTTGGCGGGACGAGAAAATAATTATGTTAAAATAGTTTCAGCGCAAATGTTGTATAAAAAATAATTCTTCTGACTCGCGTCAAATCTTTTAATTATGCATTGGATAAAATCGCAATTGTTCAAAAAAACAAATCCTTTATTTCAAAAAATTATTTTGCATAAATGGGAGTTTTTATTTCTCGCTGTTATTTTTTGCGCCGGAATATTTTTGCGCGCCTATCATTTTTCCGATTGGTTGCATTTTGAAATCGATCAAACTTATGATAGTAATATAGTTTCTTTGGGAGTCAAAAACGGACCGGGAAATCTAACACTACTCGGTCCGACTGCCGGCGGAGGGCGGGCGCTTCGACTTGGACCGGCGTTTTATTATATGCAATATATTAGCGCTGAAATTTTTGGCAGTGATCCGACCGGACAAGCTATGCATGTGTTGATTTTGAACATACTCGCTTTGCCACTTTTCTATCTTTTTTGTCGCCGATATTTCTCTATGCCCCTTTCAATCGGCTTAAATGCACTTTTTTCTTTTTCCCTCTATTCCGTTATGTATTCTCGTTTTTCTTGGAGTCCGAATGTTTTGCCATTTTTGATTTTATTTTCTTTCTATTCCCTGCTTCGCGCCGTTTCTCAGAAGGAAAAACATCAGGCACGCTGGTTTCTTATTTCTGTTGCATTAGTAACAATCACCTCGCAAATTCATTTCAATGCTTTTTTTTCCATTCCGGCAATCGCCGTTATTTTTACAGCCATAAAAAGGCCTCGTTTCAATTGGAAAATCTGGCTTTCTTCGCTTGCAATCATTTTTTTGGTTTATTCGCCGGTAATTATCAGCGATCTGAAAACCGATGCGCAAAATTTGCATTACTTTAAAGCTAAATTTACAAAAACAGGAGGGCGTATTTCTCCGCCACTCAAAACAGTTTCTCAAGATTTTCTTTATAACGCTTATGAATATTTTTTTATTGTTACAAGCAATGATCAAATTAATGGAATAAAGCTAACTAATTATGGATTTACTTGCAATGCTTGTCATGAAAATTTAAATGTGAAAATAGTCATTCTGATTGTCTTTTTGTGCGCTCTTTTTGGATTGTTTTTTAGTTTCTTCAAAGAAAAAGATTTGGAAAAGAAAAACTTTCTCTTATTGGCATTGCTTTGGTTTTTTGTCACTTTTTTTCTTTTTTATTCACTCTCGGGAAACTATCGAATGTATCCGCGCTTCTTTCTTTTAATCAGTCCGCTGGCAATTTTATTTTTTGGTTTTATTTTTCAATATTTCCAACCGGAAAAAAACTCAAAGCGACTCATCGCTTTTGCTTTGATTGTTATTTTTTTGGCTATATTTAATTTACAAAAAATATTTCTCGTTTTCAAGCAATTGCGTAGCGTCGAAACAGCAACAAATTCCGATATCTCATTGGGTGATGTTTTTCCCAAAACCGATCGCATAACTCTTGCGGAACAGTTGCGAGTCGTGAATTATATTGAAAAAAAATATCAAGAAAATCATTACCCGGTTTATTTAAGCAGTAAATCAGAATATGAGCCGGTTTATTGGTATTTTCTTGAAAGATCCGGTATTTCTTATTATGACAAAATTAATGGAAAAAAACTTTACACGGAAAGCAATTATTTTGATATTGTTTTTTCCGGTTCCCGTCCCTACTTTAATTCGAATTTCACAATTAAAGAGCAAAAAAATTTGGGTGCTTTGACTGTTTATTATCTTGAGCCAAAACCGGCCAACATTATTGCGCTAAAGCCATCAGAAGCAGACAAAAAAATTTCCGAAGAAACAAGCAATATTTCCGAGTTATTAAAATGGAATGAAATATTCAAAAAATAAAATTCGTAAATTTTTTAGAAAAAATAAATGGCTTCCAATGCTGATATTTTTGTTGTTTTTTTCATCGCTACTTTTAATTTATTCATTAACAAAAAAAGAGCCATTGGCTATTTCTGTCGTTAATGTTCAACACTTAAAACCGCGCTTGAATTTACAAACCATTCCTATTGATATTTTTGCCAATGAGAAAGATAGCGATGTGGCAAATTTTTCACTTAAAACAATAAATCAACCGATTTTTCCTTCTCCTGTCTGCAATATTTCCGATTATGGAGCAATCGGTGATGGAAAAACAAAAAACACAGTCGCCTTTGCCGATGCAATTGAAGATTGTTTTGAAAAAGGTGGTGGCCAAGTCTTGGTGCCCTCCGGAAAGTGGCTTACCGGACCGATTCATTTCAAGAGCAATATCAATCTCCATTTGGATAAAAATGCCGAGATTCTCTTTAGCACAGATTTTAATGACTATTTGCCTGTGGTTTTTTCCCGTTTTGAAGGTATTGAATATTATAATTATTCTCCGCCAATCTATGCTAACAATTGCCGAAATATCGGCATAACCGGAGAAGGAATATTAAATGGACAAGGACAGGTTTGGTGGAAGATGGATATCATGAAATCAATTGATGAAATTTATGCAATGGGTGAGTTCAATGTACCTGTTTCCAAAAGAGTCTTTGGCACGGAAGATGCAGGATTGCGACCGTCGTTCATTCAATTTGTCAATTGCAAAAATATTTTACTGGAAGATGTGTCAATAAAAAACGGTCCGATGTGGACAATTCATCCGATTTACAGTTCTGATATAATCATACGAAGAATTGCTGTGAATACAAATCCGGGGAAGAGCACGGATGGAATTGATATTGATTCTTCGCGCGATATTTTATTGGAAGATTCTTTTTTTAATACGGGAGATGATGCTATTGTTATAAAATCAGGCAAAGATCAAGACGGACGGCGCGTCAATAAACCATCCGAGAATATTGTTGTCAGAAATTGTTCCGTTATTAATGGACATGCGGGATTTGCTATTGGCAGTGAAATGTCTGGAAATGTCAATAATGTTTTAGTTTATCATTGTAATTTTTGGGGATCGCAATATGGTATAAGACTAAAAGGCACATTACTTACGGGAGGAGTGACAGAAAATATTTTAATAAAAAATATTACGATGCAAAAAATATTATTTGATGCGATTCAAATCACCACTCAATATGAAACCGCCCTCAATAAGGAACCGTTTATGCCACCAACGTTTCAAAATATAACTATGCAAAATATTTCCTGTTCCAGAGCAAAAGGCTCCATATCATTAATCGGACTGGATAATACAAAAATTAAAAATATTTTCTTTAAAAATATCACTATTTCAGCAGGAAATAATTTAGTCGTGCAAAATGCTTCCAATGTTGATTTTAACCATGTAAACATAAAAACCGAAAAGGAACCAGAATTTGAAAATGCGCATAACATAACAAGGGAATGATTTTTTATTTATCGTTTTTTGAATTTATTCTTTAAATAAAACGGCAAAGCGGTAAAACTTGCAAGCATTTGCAAAATCCTAATAATAATCGAAACAGTAATCACAGCTGCCGGATCAATTCCGAATATGCCAAAAAAAGTTATATATGCCCATTCTTGCACCCCGATATTATTAATGCTAAGCGGAATAGATGAAACGATGCTAATGAGAAAAATCACCGAGAGATAATTCAAAATTGAAATTTTTATTCCCAAAGCCCAAAACATTACAAAATTTAGAAGAGCCAAGCCGACAAAGGCGAATAGTACCGCCAATAAAATCGCTCGCAAAAACAATTTTTTGTCCAAATAATATTGATGTAAAATCTTGACAAACTCCAAAATTTTTTTAGGTAATTTTTGAGAAAGTTTTTCCCAAAAAATATATTTGGTGCTTTTTTCCAGTATGAATAGAAACAGTATTCCACCGGCAATTCCCGCTAAAAGCACTAAAAAAAAATAATGAGCTGCTACTACTTTCCAATTTAAAATACCAAAAAATAAAACCAAAAACATCGTCCCCAGAAGACCGGTAAGCCGATCGAGAATAACAGTTGAAGCTGCTTGCGCATATCTTTTTTCACCATCCAGCTTTCCTAGTATATAGGCTTTATAGGTATCTCCGCCGATAAACGAAGGCATAAAATTGTTGATAAATGAACCAGCCAAATATAAATTCAAACTTTCTTTAAATGAAATTGAGAAGTTCTTAGCTCGCGCCAAAATGCTCCATTTATAAGCGGAAATTGAGGTGCTAAGGAAAAATAATAAAAAATAAATCAGAATTTGCCAAAAAGAAATTTTTTGCGCATAAAAAAATACATCCCTCCAATTTATCTTAATAATTAACCAATACAAAAAAAGCAAACTAACCGCCATCTTTCCAGCTGTTAAAAATATTTTTTTAGAATTTTCTTTCATAAAAGATTAATCAAAAAAGATATTAAACCATTTTTCCAGCATCAATAGAGCCCAAATTTGTTGAGCGTAGCTGACTTTTCCTTGCATATGCGCATCTAATATTTTTTTTATTTCTTCTTTTTTGAATAAATTTCTTTTTAACGCTTTTTCGCAAAGCAATGTAGCATAGGCATAATCCTTCAACTCTCCGCGCAACCAAACATCTATCGGTACGCCAAAACCCATTTTTTTGCGATATAAAATATCTTTTGGCAATATGTCTTCCAAAGTTTTTTTCAAGATATATTTTTTATTATTCAAACCCTTGATTTTCAATTTGGCGGGAATTTTTGCAGTTAATTCCAAAAATTCATGGTCCAAAAAAGGACTGCGAGATTCCAAAGAAACCGCCATCGTGTCAATATCGGCCTTTGCCATCAAATCATCGGGTAAATAAGTCATGAAATCAGCATACATTGTTTGATCAAGCCTATCCTCCGAAGCGGATTCTTTGAATTTTTTTGCAACAGAATAATAGGAATCAAACTTTTGAAACTTCTTTTTGAAATCATCCGAGTAAATTCTATTTTTCAATTCATTGGAAAAATAACAAATATAATTAACATAGCGATAATCATATTTTTCCGGCAAGGTTTTTGCAAAGCGATACAGTCGATTCATCAGTGTGCTTTGTTGTGAAAAAAATTTAGTGATTGGCAGAACCAAAAAACGGTTTAATCCGCTAAAATTTTCATACCAAAAAGAAAATTTTTGAATACTGTGCCTTGCATATCCGCCAAAGTTTTCATCTCCCCCATCTCCGCTTAGAGCGACAGTTACATGCTCGCGCGTTATTTTGCTGACATAATAGGTTGGTAAAGCGCTTTTATCGGCATAGGGTTCTTCAAAATGCTTCACTAAAAATGGAATTATTTCCAAAGCTTGCGGTTCTACAATAAACTCATGATGATCCGTTTTGAATTTATCGGCGATTTCTTTGGCATAATCAGTTTCGTCATAGCGTTTTTCGGAAAAACCGATTGTAAAGGTTTTAACCGGAGAAGTGCTCAGCTTGCTCATCATAGCCACAACGGCGCTGGAATCGATTCCGCCGGAAAGAAAGGCGCCGATTGGAACGTCGGAAATCATACGCAAACGCACCGCTTCTTCTAATTTATCCGCAATCTTTTTTTTCCATTCATCTTCCGATAAATCCAATTTTTGCGAATAATCTAATTTCCAATATCTTTTCTTTTCCACTTTTTTCGTTTTCAAATCAACAAATAAATAATGCGCCGGTTCCAATTTTTTAATATTTTTAAATCCGGTCAGAGGAGTTGGGCAATATTGTAAAGTCAAAAAATGATGAATTGCCAAATAATCCGGACTTTTTTCATATTCTTTTTGCGTAAGTATCGCCTTAAGTTCCGAAGCGAAAATAAAAACATTTTTATCTAAATAATATTTAAACGGTTTTTTACCAACGCGATCGCGTGCGCAAAAAACCGTCTGCTCTTTTTCATCATAAATGGCAAAAGCAAACATTCCGCGCAGATGAGAAAGACAATTTTTTCCAAATTTATCATAAAGCGCCATAATAATTTCCGTGTCGCTTTTTGATTTGAATGTATATCCTTCCGCCAAGAGCATTTCACGCTTTTCTTGAAAATTATAAATCTCACCATTAAAAACAATCCGATAGCGGTTGTAATATTCCATCGGTTGATGTCCCAATGGAGAAAGATCGATAATAGACAATCGACGATGTCCCAATCCAACCTTTTTGTCATTGGAAACATAAACTCCGCCATCATCCGGTCCACGATGGATAATCGCCTCATTCATTGCCAAAACATCAGACTCTTTTACGGTATTATTATCAAAATATATTTTTCCAGTAATTCCACACATATTCTCAGTATAACAAAAAAATGTTTTCTTGCCTATACCACTTTCTTGTAGTAAGCTTAATTTGTTATGTATGAAAAAAATGTAAAAATTTTTATTGTCATTCCCGCCTTCAACGAGGCGCAAATCATTCAATCAGTTATTAAAGAAATCCAATCCGCCGGTTATCAAAATATTATCGTAGTAGATGACGGATCAACCGATGATACGCAAAAGCAAGCGGCAAAATTGATTGGAGAAAAAGCTTTGCGCCATAAAATAAATCGCGGAAAAGGCGGAGCCACAAAAACAGGCATTGAAGCCGCTAAAATTTTTGATGCTGAAATTATTGTCACTATTGATGGAGATGGCCAGCATGATCCGAAAGATATTGGAAAATTAACCGAGCCGATTATCAAAAATCATTGCGATGTTGTTTTGGGAACGCGTTTAATTAATTCTTCCGGAATGCCTTATTACAAAATTATCGCCAATCATATCGGAAATTTTTTCACCTGGTTGCTTTTCGGTTTATGGGTAACTGACTCACAATCCGGTTTTCGCGCTTATTCGCGACATGCGGCAGAATTGATAAATACCAAATCAGATCGCTATGAATATGACAGCGAGGTGATTAGAGAAATTCATCTCTATAAATTAAGTTACAAAGAAATTCCCATTGCTGTTCGCTATACTGCCTATTCAATGGGAAAAACACAAAAACAAGGTTTTATAAACGGACTAAAAACACTCTACAAAATGATCTGGAATATAATTTCTTAATTATTTTTTACATCCATATGAAAGTTCACCTCTATCAAATCGCTGTTTCGCTTATTGCTCTTTTCATGATTTATCAGGGCATTGAAAATTTTATCAAAGGCAAAAAAAATCAGACTTTGCTAAAATTATTCACGCGCATTATTGTTTGGGGAGGAATGGCCGCAATCGCCATTTTTCCCGATCTTTCAGCTACGATTGCGCATATCATCGGTATCGAAGGAAATATTAATGCTGTAATTTTAATCGGATTTTTATTTATTTTTCTGCTCATATTCAAACTACTTTCCACAATCGAAAGACTGGAGCAAGATCTTTCCGCGATTACCCGCAATGAAGCATTGAAAGAAATAAAAAAATAACCTATGAAAATATCCATCATCACACCAACCTACAACCAAGCAAGCTTTATTGAAAGAACAATTCTGAGCGTACTCAATCAAAATTATCCCGATTTGGAATATATCATAATGGATGGCGGATCAACCGACGGAACAATAAAAATTCTAAAAAAATATTCCGACAAATTGATTTGGCGCAGTGAAAAAGATCGCGGTCAATCAGATGCCATCAACAAAGGTTTGCAAATTGCTACCGGAGAAATTGTCGCCTATCTCAATTCCGATGATACCTATCAGTCGGAAGCGTTAAAAAAAGTAGCGGATTTTTTTCAAAATAATCCTCAAAAAAAATGGGTTTATGGCAAATGCAAAATTATTAATGAAGCAGACAAGGAAATTCGAAAACCGATTACTTTATATAAAAATTTATTGCTAAAAAAATATACCTATTCCAAATTGCTTGCTGAAAATTTTATTTCTCAACCGACTGTCTTTTGGAAAAAAACATTAAACACTGAATTGGGACTGTTCAATGAAAAAGAACATTTTTGTATGGATTATGAATTTTGGCTTAGAATAGGTGAAAAATACCCGGCTGGAGTTATTGACGACTATTTGGCTAATTTTCGTTATCATCAAAACAGTAAAAGCGGATCGGTAAATAAAAAACAATTTCAAGATGAATTGCGCCTTGCCAGAAAATTCGGCGCTAATCACCCGCTATCGATTTTTTTACATAAAATCAACTATCATAAAATAGTTTTTATTTATCAATTACTCTCTTTATTTAATTAGCATTGTGCTGTATAATAATTTTATGAAATCAATGGCAAAACATGAAAATTACAAAGAACTCATTTGGGTTCTTGCCAAAACTGACTTGAAACTTCGCTATCATGGATCAGTTTTGGGCTATCTCTGGGCAATTCTGAAACCGCTTATGATGTTTGCCGTATTGAATTTTGTATTCTCTTCATTATTTAATCCGGGAGGCGCGAATGGAAAAATTTATTCCTTGCAACTTTTTGTTTCATTGGTAATGTTTAATTTTTTTTCCGAAGGCACAATGGCCGGAATGCTTTCGCTTTTATCAAAAGCGCAACTGGTAACAAAAATTTATGTTCCGCGCTGGACTATAATTCTCGCATCAACTGTTAATTCCGCAATGGTTTTTCTCTTAAATCTAATTATTGTCGTTTTCTTTTTTGCCATTAAAGGTTTTTTGCCTTCCGCTCAAGCAATTTTAACTTTTTTTCTTTTTTCCATTGCTACTTATACGGTTATTCTCAGCTTTTCTTTTTTAACCGCTCCGCTCTATGTGAAATTTCGCGATCTTTCAATGATTTGGGAAGTTCTTTTGACTGTTCTCTTTTATGCCACTCCGGTATTTTATTCATTGGAAATGTTGCCACCCAATGTCCAAAAACTTCTCCTTCTTAATCCGATTGCTTTTATAATTCATTTCAATAAAAAATCGCTAATCAGCGATCAGTTCGCTCTTCCATGGCAATACGCCACTTTTTCAACGATTGTTATTATCGGTTTTATTGTCAGTCTTATGGCTTACAAAAAATTTATTTCGGAAGTTGCGGAAAAAATCTAGTTTTTTCTTTCGCAAAAAAATGTTTATTGATTTTCAATAATATCTTGCGCGATGCGATTCTGGCAAGTTTGCTGAATATTGACATCTTTTATTTTCGCACAAATTGAAGCATCTTTTTTTGTGATTGCTAAATCTTTGTTGCAATAATCTTTTTGCAAATCTTTTTTATTATCGCAATTCTTGACATTTTTAATCGGAACTAATCCGCAAACTTGTTGACAATACTCCAAAAAATTCAATTTATTGGCAAAAGCTTTGCAACCGGTATCGCAATGTTCGGTTGTAATGTGCGCAAACATGTTTCCATCGCTGCTATTTTTATCATTAACCCCAACGGAAGGTGTGACATTGGTTGTTTTTGTCTGCGCATTTGAAGATCCGGCATCGGACGAAGATGATGAAGAATCAGTCGAAGCATTGTTTTGATCGGATGTAGCAGTGGGTGATGAATCAGTAGAAGCTCCTGCGCTTGTTTGATTATTTTTTACTGACTGATCGGTTGAAATAGTTGCATCTTTTTTCGCTTGAGCGTCACGCTCTTTGTATATTTGATAAATACGAAACGAGATTGCGCCTAACGCAATTATAAAAACCAACCAAAAAAGTTTAAACCATTTATTTTTCATAAAATTATTTGATCTAATAAAATGTATTTAATGAAATCCCCGTATAATAATATTTTAAAATTCTTTGATAGTCCCATTTATATGGATCATCAGCCAAATTCAACGATCCATGCGCAATAAGTCCAACCATATGATTGCCACTTGGAAGAGTTGACCCGGGATATTTTCCATAGGGATCGGAAACAGACTGGCACCATGGATATGCTGTTGAACCCCAAACCTCCTCATAGCTTCGAGTTCTGCCATCCGAATAGGAACTGTATGGCGTTAACGCAACATCACCGGAATAGCCGACAATTATTCCACGCGTCGCTTGCGCTGCTGTTTTGATATTTGAATACTGCATTTCCCAATCATAGCCATTATAAACCTGCGATCCGGAATCACTTCTGATTTTAAAGCCATATGGCGCATATTTTGTGGCATATTTGACATACCAATAACCATAGGTGCGAAAAATAGTAGTCATAACTTTGGTATGCTCCATCGGACCGGTTCCGGTTAATTCTCCCGCTCCCCAAACATAATGTTCCAAAGGCAAAATATTTATTACCCAAATTTGAGTAACTGTATTGCTTGTGTCTCCTCCATAAATATCCGGTCCGCGATAATATTGCACTTTAATTTTATCTCGATAATGATCCAGACTTGAACCGGGTCGATGCACATTGAAAATCAAAGAGGTATTATCCCCGTCAGTCGCATCGAATGTTACATTGGAATAAGTCGAGGTATCGGGAATCGAACCGGAAATATCCAAATTGCCATTATCTCTATAGCTGACATAAGTCGCCGAATCAGCATTAACTTGCCCAAGCACATTTCCATTTGCGTCTTTAATATTATAATTTTTATTAGCGGTAATTTCAAAGGGAGAGTTTTGAATATCCGTTTTGGAAAAATACCATAAACCGACGGAAATATCCGGACCAAGCGGTGAAAGAATAAGATAATTTTTTTCATCTTCGGAAATAGTATAAAAATGATCGCCGGTAGTCGAATCAAAAAAACGATAAACCGGAGATGATCCGGAAACTTGTGAAGTATAGGCATAAAAAGCGATGCCTTCGGACACATAACCGGATTGCGCATTATTCGCCAAAGAATTTTTTTCATCCTCGGAAGCGGTATAAAAATGATCGCCGGTAGTCGAATTATATAATCGATAAATCGGAACAGATCCCGACGCTTGAGTATTATTAGCATAAAAAGCCACGCCTTCCGGAAGATAATTGCCTTGGGTATTTTTTACTAAAATAGTTTTTTCATCCTCGGAAATAGTATAAAAATGATCGCCGGTCTTGGCATTATAGAAACGATAAACTGGAGTAACTGAAATTTTATTTTTTTCATCTTCGGAAATGGTATAAAAATGATCATTGGTTGACGAATTGTATAACCGATAAATCGGCGATGATCCGTTAATTTGAGAAGAATAGGCATAAAAAGCCACGCCTTCAATTTGAAATCCCCATTGCGTATTATTAATAAGCAATTTTTTCTCATCTTCGGAAATGGTATAAAAATGATCATTAGTGGTCGGATTAACAAAACGATAAACAGGCGATGAACCGGAAACTTGCGTTGGAAAAGCATAATAAACCACGCCCTCCAAAGAATATCCCGATTGCGCATTATTCGCCAAAGAATTTTTTTCATCTTCGGAAATGGTATAAAAATGATCGCCGGTAGTTGAATTGTAGAATCGATAAATCGGAGTCGAACCGGAAACTTGATTGCTTTCGGCATAAAAACCCGCCCCTTCAAGAACATAACCGGAAGAATTTTTTTGCGCATAAAAAGCTGTTCCTTCTGCTTGATATCCGCCACTGGCAAAAGCGTTTTTTTGACCTACAAAAAAAAAGAGCGCAAAAATTCCCCAAAATAAAATATTTTTTTTATTGTTATTTTTATTCACAATTTTATTCGGATAGCAAAGATATTTCAAATTTATAGTAGCACTTTTTCCAATCAATGGCAATTGCAACAAGAGTGATAAAAAACAAATATTTGAAAAATATTAAAAATAGTGTAGAATTAAAAAATGGAGAAAGAAATTGCCATCAGTGTAAAAAATATCAGCAAAACTTTTCGCATTCCCCACGAACGGGTGGATTCGATTCGTATTGCGGCGTTAAATTGCTTTCATAAAAACAGCTATGAAGAGTTTCGGGCATTAAATGATGTTTCTTTTGAAGTTAAAAAAGGTGAGTTTTTCGGAATTATCGGCAGAAACGGTAGCGGAAAAAGCACTCTCCTTAAAGTTCTTGCCGGAATCTATCGAGTGGACAGCGGAAAAGTGAAAATAAACGGACTGGTGTCCCCTTTTTTGGAATTAGGCATCGGATTTAATCCCGAGCTATCCGGCAGGGATAATATCTATCTCAATGCTACCGTTTTGGGATTGACCAAAAAACAAATTGATGCTAAATTCGATTCAATCGTGCGTTTTTCCGAACTGGAAAGATTTATTGATCAAAAATTGAAAAATTATTCCTCCGGAATGGGCGTTCGCTTGGCGTTTTCCGTTTCTATCCACGCCAATCGTGAAATTCTTTTAATGGATGAGGTTCTGGCAGTCGGTGATTCTAATTTTCAAGCAAAATGTCTTGCGGAATTTCATAAGTATAAAGAAATGGGACGAACAGTAGTTCTTGTAACTCACGATATCGCAACAGTGCAAAGATATTGCGACAGAGCTATGCTTCTTCGCAACGGAAAAATCGAAAAAATCGGCAAAGCGGAAGAAGTGGGCAATGAATATATCTATCAAAATATGTCTGATGAAGAAAAAAGAATGATAGCGGAAAATGAAGAAAATTTAAAATCAGAAGAAGAAAAATCAAAAAAAATGAAAGGGAAAGAGCTGGAACTGGAAAAGAAAAGAATTGAGGCAGAAAGAAAAAAACAAGAAGAAGAGAAAAAAAACAAAGTAGCGGAAATCACCGAGGTAGAATTTCTAGATAAAGACGGTAAAGCAAAAAATGTTTTTGAGACAGGAGAAAATATCTCCATAAGAGTCCGCTTTAAGCAATATAAAAAAGTACCCGTTTTGAATTTTGGTATAGCAATTTTTAATCAAGAAAATGCCTATATCCTTGGAGTAAGCACAATAACCGACAAAATCAACACTGCTAAGTATATTGAAAATAAATTTTATCAAATAAATTATCCGAAAATTCCGTTGAAAACAAATTATTACTTCATAAAGGCAGGGATATTCGGTGAAAACGAAGCTTTGGTTTATGATTTTATGGAAAAATCAGAAACATTTCAAATTTTTTCTAAAAATAAAAATCATGGAATCGTAGATCTCAATTATTACTGGAATTAAATACATGTACAAAAAAGGACTAGTTTTTTGGCTTACAGGCTTGCCATGCAGCGGAAAAACCACCATTTCAAAAAAATTGAAAAAATATCTTAAAAATAAAAGCGAATCCGTTCAAAGACTGGACGGGGATATTTTACGTAAAACAATCAGCAAGGATTTAGGCTTTTCCAAAAAAGATCGAATTAAAAATATTCACAGAGTGGCATATTTGGCAAAAATATTGGCAGATAATGGAGTGAATGTTATTGTTGCTTTAATTTCTCCATATCAAAAATCAAGAGATTTTGCGCGAAAAGTTTGTCCAAATTTTATTGAAATTTACGTGAAATGCAGCATAGAAGAATGCAAACGCAGGGATATTAAAGGCATGTATGAAAAAGCACTAAAAGGAAAAATTATTGATTTTACAGGAGTGCAAGATTCTTATGAGGAACCACAAAATCCGGAAATAACAATCGATACGGAAAAATTATCAACAGAAGATGACTTGAAAATAATAATTAATTATTTAAAAAAATAAATGCAAGTATTGATTTCTTTTTGCAATTCAAATAATATCGAACAATCTAATTTATTATTATTGAATGTTTTTACAAACGAAAAGAAATGGATAAAAATAAAAAATAAAAACAATGGTTTTACGGGAATTGCCCAAGATGATGATTTTATTTATGCGCTATATCAATCAGCAGAACCTGGAATTGTGATTTTTGAGAAAAAAACATTGAGAATAGTTTTGGAAAAAGAACTCCCTGAATTAAAAGATCCTCATTCTGTTCTTACTAATAAAGATAAAATATATATTGTTTCAACTGGAACAGATCAGGTTTTGGAATATTGTTTCAGCAAAGAAAACAAAGAAATTATTTTTAAAAAAGTCTTATGGTTTCCCAAAAAATCATCACAACAAAAAGATTCTTATCATATCAATTCTATTTTTATTGAAAATAAAGATATTTTTATTTCTGCTTTTGGCTTAAAAAAGAATGAGAGGTGGAGTTCGGCAAAAAATGGTTTCATTTTTAATATAAGTACAAATAAAGAGATAATCGATTCAATTTATCATCCACATTCGATTATTGCAAAAAATAAAAAAATATATTATTGTGAATCAACATCAAAAAGCGTTAAAGAAAACCATAAAACTATAATAAAGTTAGATTCCGGCTACACTAGAGGACTTGAAATCAAAGAGAGATATTTATTCTTGGGAACCAGTAGCGGGAGAAAAAATTCCAAAAGCTCGGGACTAATCAACAATCCAGCTGATATTGGAGAACTTGTTTCTGATTGTCGCTTATTAATGTTTAGAAAATCATTTTTTGGAAAATATAAGAAAATCAAAGAATTTGATTTTTCACAAGAACACGAGGAAATTTATGACATAAGGATTATCTATTAAAAGAATTATGAATTGGAAATATTTTGACCCAAAATTTGAATACGAAGAAAAGTTTGAAGATTTGGCATGGCCCTGGACGGGTCATAAATATTTTGCCTATGATCTAATCGCTAATATCAAACCCAAAAAAATAGTAGAACTCGGAACACACTATGGGACTTCCCTGTGGTCATTTTCTCAAGCAATAAAAGATTTTTCAATACCCGCCGAGCTCTTTGCCGTAGATACATGGAAAGGAGAAAAACATGCCGGATTTTATGGAGAAGAAGTTTTTGAAACTGTCAGGAAAATTAAAAACAAATTTTATTCAAATTTAAAAATTAATTTAATTAGAAAAAAATTTGATGATGCCCTTTTAGATTTTGAAAATGATTCTATCGATCTTTTGCATATTGATGGATTGCATACCTACGAAGCTGTAAAAAATGATTTTGAGAATTGGTTGCCAAAAGTAAAAGCAAACGGAATTATTCTTTTTCATGATATCGCAGTAACACGAGATGATTTTGGTGTTTATCGACTATGGGATGAACTGAAAAATAAATATGCAACAATCGAATTTCATCAATCCTACGGATTGGGAGTTTTATATAAAAATAATAATGATCCCTTACTGAAATTAAAAAGACATTTGGAAAATCATTATGCTTATTTCTCAGAAGATAAAAAAAATGCAAAAATTGCCGAAACTATAAGCAATCTGAATAATAGAAATCAAGAAATTTCAAGTCTTGTTCAAACTATTCAACAAAAAGATCAAGAACTTGCAAATCTCACTCAAGCTATTCAGCAAAAAGATCAAGAACTTGCAAATCTCACTCAAGCTATCCAGCAAAAAGATCAAGAACTTGCAAATCTCACTCAAGCTATCCAGCAAAAAGATCAAAATCTTGAATATAAAGAGCATGAATTGCAACAACAATATTTTGAGCTCAATACAATTAAAAACTCCTTACAATGGAAAATTCCTAATTTTTTCTATCGTTTCTATATAAACAACATTCAAAAACGCGTTCCGCAACCGATTTTCAGAACTATTGATTTTTCAATTGCATTAACCAAAAAAATCATATCCCCAATCAAGAAGAATTGCGAAATCAGGGGCCTAAAAATCATATCGTTTAAAAAAACAAATCACCCCGAAATCTCAATAATAATCCCCGTTTTCAATAAATGGGAATTTACCTATAATTGCCTCGCTTCTTTAAAAGAAAATATTGAAAGCGAATTGGCATACGAAATAATTATTGTGGATAATGCTTCAACTGACAAAACATCGACTATTGCTAAGAGTAAATTTAAAAATATTCATTATCTTGGAAATAAAAAAAATTTGGGCTTTGTCGGCGGATGCAATTTGGGAGCAAAACATTCGCGTGGCGAATATATTGTTTTTTTGAATAATGATACTGTGATTAAAAAAAATTGGCTGGAATCTCTCTTGGATACATTCAAAAACAATCAAAATATCGGTCTTGTCGGATCAAAATTAATCTATCCGGACGGAAGACTGCAAGAAGCTGGAGGAATTGTTTGGAAAAACGAAAACGCTTGGAATTATGGGCGCTATAAAAATCCGAATGATTCAGAATTTAATTATCTGAAAGATGTCGATTATTGTTCCGGAGCGTCAATTATGTTGCCAAAAAAAATATTCGACCAACTAAGTGGTTTTGACGAACTTTATGCGCCCGCTTATTATGAAGATACGGATTTGGCATTTCGTGTGCGCAAAGCCGGATTTAGAACTGTTTATCAACCAAAATCAGAACTGATTCATTTTGAGGGCATTACCGCCGGAACAAATACAGGAAAGGGACTTAAGCGATATCAGGAAATTAATAAAGTAAAATTTTTTTCGCGCTGGAAGAATGTTCTTAAAAAAGAAAATTTAAATGATTTTGATGATGGCGCGCCGTTTTTTGGCAGAGATAGATCAAGAAACAAAAAAATAATTCTTTTTATTGATCATAATGTTCCGACTTATGACAAAGATGCCGGATCATTTATTGCCTATGAATATTTGAAAATTCTAAAAAATTTGGATTACAAAGTTATATTTTGGCCTCATAATCAAGCAAAATTGGAACCCTACACTGAAAATTTGCAACAACTTGGAATTGAGGTTGCCTATGGCGGAATTTCTTTTTTTGATTATATGCAAAAAAATGGAAAATATTTTGATTTCATATTTGTTTCCCGTCCACATGTAGCAAAGGATTTCATTGGTATAATCAAAAATAATTCCACTGCAAAAATTATTTATATCCCCCACGATCTGCACTATCTACGCGAAACAAGAGCAAGTGAATTTTCCTTCAATAGACAGCAAGCATTGCAAGAAACTGAAAAAACAAAATCGACCGAAGAAATTGCAATGAAAAAAGCTGATATCTCATTATTTTTTAGTAATAAAGAAGTTGAGATTGTCAATCGTGAATTTCCCGGAGTTTCAGTCGATGTTATTCCATGGATTCAGGAAATTGAAAACAATGCTCCTGAGAATTTTAAAAACAGAAAAGGGATAATATTTATTGGAGGATATGCACATCGACCAAATGTTGACGCTGTGAAATGGTTTCATGATGAAATTTTTCCAAAATTAATGGATAAAATTTCAGATATTAAAATCACTTTCTACGGAAGCAACCCGCCAAAAGAAATTTCAGATCTTAATTCTAATAATTTTAGAATTGCCGGATTTATTGAAGAAAAAGATGTAAAAAAAATATTCGATTCAGCAAAAATTTTTGTTGCTCCACTGAGATTTGGCGCTGGTTTCAAGGGAAAAATAGCAAAATCAATGAGCAACGGTCTTCCTGTTGTCACGACAAACATAGGCGCGGAAGGAATAGGGCTGATTGATGGAGAAACTGCGCTAATCGCAGACGATGCAAATGATTTTGCCAAAAAAATCATAAAGCTTTATAATGATAGTGACTTGTGGAAAAAAATGTCAAATAATTCCATTAAACATGTGGAAAAAAATTTTTCCAAAGAAAATGCAAGAGAAAAGACAAAGCAATTCCTAGTTATTGCTAAAAATAAAAAATAATATTTTATGTTTGAATTTCTTAAAATGAAAAAACTAGCCGATGAAAATGTTTTTCAAAAACATCGTTGTTTTTCAGAGTTCGAAAAAAGATGGATAAAAAGAAAAGATTGTAGCAATCTTGAGCAATCAATCATTAAAAAGCAGAAAGAAACGAATATTAAAGCATATTGTGCATATTGCAAAAAAACAACAAAAATGAAAATTGATTTCTTATATGCCGCAAAGCAAGCGGACGGAAAATTAATTCCCAATTTCAGAGAACGCATAGTCTGTCCTGAATGCAACTTAAACAATAGATTGCGAGCAACCTATCATTTATTGGAAAATATTGAACCAAATTTAAAAACTAAGCAGGCATACATAACAGAGGCAGTCACTCCACTATTTGAGCTACTCAAGAATAAAATTAAATTTTTAGTAGGAAGTGAATATTTTCCAGAAAATGACGCTGCGAAAGTTTTTATTTCTCATGTCAACAGAGAAATCAATAATGAGGACTTAACAAAACTTTCTTTTGAAAATAATCAATTTGACTTCGTAATATCGCTAGAGGTACTTGAACATGTTCCAAGCTATAGGCAAGCCCTAAGGGAAATATTCAGAGTATTGAAAAAAAATGGGAATTTCATTTTTTCCATACCATTTGTGTTGAATTCTCAAAAAAACATAGTAAGAGCAAGAATGAATAATGGGGTTATTGAACACTTATTACCGGCAGAATATCATGGCGATCCTGTTGATAATGCCGGTTGTCTTTGTTTTTATCATTTTGGATGGGAAATATTGGATGATTTGCGAGAAGTTGGATTTTGCGATGTCGGAGTTTACCCATACGCATCAGTTAAATTTGGATATTTAGGGGACGGGTTAATTCTATATGCAAAAAAAATAAATGATGAATAAAAAAAATATCATAAAAATATCAATGTGTGTAGCGATGATTTTGGCAATTTGCGCTGCACTATTTTTATTTTTAAAAAGAGTTGTCTATCCTGATAATTCTTTTGACACCCTAAACTATCATTTCTTTTTAGGTCAAGAAGGATTTAATAATTTTCCCTATCAATTCAAATCCAATGAATTCTTTCCATTGGGGATGCATGGATTTATTCCATTTTTTGATATGATTGGTTGCTTTTTTTATTCCTTTTTTGGCTATCGTTTAGGAACATTGCCATCAATATTGTCTATAATTGGATATATGATTATTGGCTATTTGATCATCAAGAAAATAACTGTCGACTATACAAAGAAAAACAGCATAAGTTTTCTCATGGTCGCCTTATTGATTTTTCCCGTTTTTATCACACAAGAAGGTATTTTTCAGACAGCAACCTATTTTACAGACAATTTGTACGCATTTGTTTCAATGTTGTTTTTATATCTCTCTTTAAAATTCACAGATGAAAAGCGAAATAAGATGATAATCTATTATATTTTGGGTCTTGGTTTTTTGGCGGGCTTGTTGGCCACCAAGCTCACAAATATCATATATGTTATTCCATTTTCTTTGTTTTTAATGTATGAAATTTATGAAAAAAACAAAAATGGAAAATTTAGAATTAATGCAAAAATGATTTGGCTAACAACGATATATATTCTAATCATTTTGCTTATTAATTTCCAGATATTTTTTAACTTTTTTCGCACCGGCAATCCGATATTTCCATATTATAACGGTATTTTTAAATCCGTATATTATCCAAAAACCAGTTGGCCGTTCAATTGCGGTCCAAAAACATTGAGTCAAAAAATATTCTATCCATTTTACGCTATCAAAAATCCAACAATGCTTGGAGAAGTAAAGGAAATGTTTCCCGATATAAAGCTTTTTATAGTATTTTTCTTTACATTGCTTTCCTTCTTTTTTTTGTTGATAAAAAAAAGAAGGTTCAGTAAATTAGAATGGGCACTGCTTTTCATTTATTTTTCTTCTTTTTTTCTTTGGCAAATCGAGTTCGGATATTCTCGCTATGGAATTTTTCTGGAAATTCTTGGTGGAATAATCAGTATTTCTCTTATTCTGAAGATTTTTTCAGAAAAGAAAGGTAGATTACTTTCAGGAGTGTTCTCCTTTTTATATATAGCCTATATGCTTTACCAATCAATTAATATTTTTCTATTTAACTATCAATACGATATAAGCTGGCGGCCGACGCCATCCATAGATGAATGGGGGAAAATGATAATGTCTCCCGAATTTTTTTATAAATATACAATTGTCAATAAAAAGATTAAAAAAGAAATGAATAACGCGGATATTGTTATTCAATGCGTGAATCCATCTTCGGGATATTTTTCCACTATCAAGGAATTAAAAGATAAGCCGATGCTTAATTTTGACAGAGGGAGTAATGGTGATTTAACAACGAACGAAAATTATAAATCAAAAAGAGACCTGCTTGCAATTAATTCGATAGGTTCGAAAACATTAAATTTTGCAATTGTTTTTGACGGAAATAAATCTCCCTATAATAAGGATTATGAAAAATGCCTAAGTGCCTTGAAATATAATGGCATTGTTCCGGATAAACAATTCACAATAGACAATTTTATCGGAAATAAAAATAATTTACTAACATTATTAATAGGAAAATATACTCCGAAATAAACAGTCTTATGAATATAAAAAATTTAATTGCAAAATTTGAAAAAATTTTTGATTTATGCGAAAAAAATAGCAATCGCTATTTTATTTTTTTTATTTTTTTTATTTTACTTCTCGCCCTCCTTGTTAGATTTGATTGGATGACGCAAAAAAATGGATTGCATATGGATGAAGCGCTTTCCGTAATGTTTGCAAATTACACGCCTACAAATGTAATTCTTGATTACGGATATCGATATAAAGGCAGCCAACTTAAAAAAATCGTTTCTTTTGATAATCAAAATTTTAGCGATGCTTTTGACGATATAAAAAATTTATACTTCGACAGCCGGGATCTTCCGCATACTAATTTTTATTATAGCTTATTAAGATTGAGTTTTGCGGGTCGAAAAAGCGCTGATTTGAATGATATTATATGTACAGGCGTTTTTTTGAATTGCCTATTTTTTATTATTGAATATATTTTTTTATTCAAATCAATTACGCTGTTATTTGAAAAAAATCGATTTATAACCTTGGTTTCTTTGTTTTGCATTTCTCTGGCGGGAGGTTCAATATCCGCGACTCTTTTTTTGCGTCCATATCAATTGCAAATAGCGATGTTTATAGTTTTCTTTTATGCATTGTTAAATACCGTTATAAATAAAAAATATACGCTAAATAATTTTTTATTTATAATCATAATAACGGCGTTTACTTTTCTATCCGGATATTTTTCAATCATTTTTATAGGACTGAATTTAATATTTTTTAGCGCTTATTTGTTTTTTACTAAAAATATTAAAAAATTATATTATTTATTTTTTTCATTGACGGCAGGAGGAATATTGGCACAATGTTTATATGCAAAATATTGGCAAACTATTTTTTTTGGAAAAGATCGCGCCGGTGAAGCATATTCAAAATTAGACTTTAATTATGTCATAAACAACGTAGCCACTATTTCTGATGCGTTTTTCAATTTTTTATCAACCTACGCGCTGTATCCCTTATCATTATCGTTAATTTTTATTTCTATTTTTACCATCATTATTCATAATAAAATAACCAAAACAAAAACCAACTTTAAACTTACCCCCCCCCCCATAGCTATCATAATCATATC
>JAJYDG010000019.1 GCA_021777675.1 bacterium
TCTTTTCTTGACATTTTTTCCGTTTTTTTTGGGATTTTTTTTGATTTGTCAATATTAAATTCTTGAAACATTTTTTATTTTTTAAAAATAATTTTTTACTTTCAACTTAATCATACATCGTAAAGATATTTTTTCCAATCTCTTGTAAAAATGTATTCAGTCAGCTAAACTGAAAACATCATTAATCGCAAAATATATGACACTGAACATTGGAATTGTCGGCTTGCCCAATGTGGGAAAATCAACGCTTTTCAAGGCTCTCACCAGAAATCCGGTCGATATTAACAATTATCCATTTTGCACCGTAGAACCCAATGTGGGAATTGTAAAAGTTCCCGACGCAAGGCTTGATGCTCTTGCTAAAATGTCTCATTCCAAAAAAATCATTCCGGCCATTATTGAATTCGTCGACATCGCCGGGCTGGTTAAAGGCGCTTCAAATGGTGAAGGATTGGGCAATAAATTCCTAGCTAATATTCGCGAAGTAGACGCAATTGTGCATGTGGTGAGGATTTTTGAAAACGCCAACATTATCCACATCCATGAAAAAATCAACCCTTTGGATGATATTGCAATAATCAACACTGAGTTAATTTTAGCAGATTTAGCAACGATAGCCAAAACGGAATTGCGCCTAGAAAAGGATGCCCGAAAAAATATTAAAGATTCAATTATACAATTGGAAATAGTAAGAAAAATAAAAGCCTTGCTTGATGCGGGAAAACTTGCCAACATTTTTCAGATAGATCCAATTGATGAGCCTGCAAAAAATATTCTAAGAGAAATGTCGCTTTTAACAATGAAACCGTTTCTCTATGTCTATAATGCTACCAATACGCAAAAAACCTTATTGCAAGAATTAGAAAAAAATCAACATATCAAACTAGACATTAAATTGGAAGAGGAGTTATCCGAAATGACGGAAGAAGAAATTTTTGCTCTGGAACTTACAAGGAAAATTGATGATCTCATTGTTGCAGCTTATCAACTGCTTAATCTTATTACTTATTTCACAACCGGCGAAGATGAATCTCGCGCATGGACAATTCCAAAAGGCTGGACAGCGCCGCTGGCCGGCACCGCCATTCATACTGACTTTAAAGATAAATTTATTCGCGCCGAAATAATCAATTGGCAAAAACTTTTATCCGCCGGATCTTGGCTAAAAGCTAAAGAATTGGGCGTATTGCGCCTAGAGGGCAAGGAATATATCGTTTCCGATGGTGATGTAATTGAATTTAAAATTTAGGAAAACCATTCTTGAATAATCTTATTTTAAAATATTCCTTAAATTGCTATTCTTAAAAAAGCGTTCAATGCTCTGCCTAAAAATAATGTCAACGGGGAAGAGAAGAAAAAAATAAAAAAAAGAAGAAATATAAAACCAAATTGCTCAAGCATCGCTTGCGTTTCAATTTTAATCGGGAAAAGCGTAAATAACAGTTTTGAACCATCCAGTGGCGGGATAGGAATAAGATTGAAAAAGGCTAAAAACACATTGATAATAACCACCATCATCAACAATTCATAAAATATTGACCCGACAGAACCGGCAATTATTACCGAAACGCCAGACCACTCATTAAAGTTATTAATAATATCTTTTTCTAATTGCAAAGGAAGTCCGATAGATCTGGCAATTATCGCTGCAATTAAAGCGATAATCAGATTGGATGCCGGACCTGCCAAAGCCACCAACGCAGGACCCCATTTTTGATTTTTCAAATTATATGGATTATAGGGCACCGGTTTTGCCCATCCAAAAGCGAAACCGAAAGAAAGATACATAAACAAAGGAGTTAAAAAAGAACCGAAAAAATCCAAATGCTTAAATGGATTAGCAGTGAGTCTTCCGGCATATTTTGCCGTATTATCACCCAGCCAAAGCGCCGCTATTCCGTGAGAAACTTCATGAATAATCACAGAATAAAGCAAAACAAACGCATAAAAACAAATCAATACTATTTCATTATACATAAATTCCTTGCTAAAATTATATTCCTATGCTACATTATATCTTGTAATAAATCAACTACCTTTAATATTAATTTTATGAGTCGAGTTTGTGAAGTTTGTGGTCGCGGTTCCCAATCGGGTAACACAGTCAGTCATTCAGAAACAAAAACACGCAGAAAATTTCAAATCAATTTGCAAAGCAAAAAAATAAACGGCGCAAAAACCAAAATCTGCACCCGTTGCATCAAGACTACCAACAAAGAAAAATAACTTTTCTTTCCTGAATAATTAAAAATCCCCGCTACACAAATGCTCGGGGATTTTTAATTGTGTCAACTTATTTGATCTGATTTTTTATTCCAAAATTCCATCCAAATTCACATCGTATAAAATTTGCTCTTGAGCTAAACGATAATTAATGATTTCATCTTGTTTAAACCAAAGCGCGATTTCTCTTTCCGCCTCTTGTGGCGATTCAGAGCAGTGAATCAAATTTCTTACTGCACGAGAATCGACGCTAGAAATTTCGTAAGAATCAACAGTCAAATCGCCTCTAATTGTTCCAACATCGGAAGTGAGTGGCTCTGTCGTTCCAACTATTTTTGAAACTACTCCGGTAGCCTTATTGCCCTCCCAAATCATACCGACAACCGGACCAGATGTCATGAAAACAACCAGAGCCTTAATTATATCTTTTCCATATTCAATCGCTTCTTTTTCAATTGGAAGGTTATTCGCCTTTCTTTCTTCAATACTTCTTGCGCCTTTTTTTTCAAACCAAGCGTCATCCTTGTTGTAATGTTCCCAACACCTATCTTCTTCAAGCATCATCATTTTTAAAGTAACCAATTTTAATCCGGTTCTTTCGAAACGCTTAATTATTTCTCCAATTAAACCTCTCTGCACTCCATCCGGCTTAATAAAAACGAGTGTCCTTTCTTTTTTTGGATGTCGAGAATTTTGCTCCATATTTTTAATAAAATGATTAAATAATTAAATAACTATTCTTTTTCCGCTTCTTTTTCAAGTTCGGAAACTTTTTTAAATATTTGCTTGGCAATTTCCGCTTGAACTTTTTTATCGCCTTTAAGATATGCCTTGGCCGGTTCGCGTCCGACTCCCAGCTTCACTTCGCCAAAAGAATAGGAATTACCTTTTTTTTGCACCACTTCATATTTCACTCCGGTATCCAATAAATCACCGGATGCGGATATTCCTTCATTATACATAATATCGAATTCAGCCGTGCGGAAAGGAGGCGCCACTTTATTTTTTACAATTTTAACTTTGGTACGATTGCCTACAATATCTTCGCCTTTTTTAATTTGCGCCGATTTGCGGACTTCAACTCTTACTGAAGAATAAAATTTTAATGCGTTTCCTCCAGTCGTCGTCTCTGGGTTACCAAAAACGACTCCTATTTTCATTCTAATTTGATTGATAAAAATTACCGTGCAATTAGATCGAGAAATAATAGCCGTTAATTTTCGCAAGGCTTGCGACATCAATCTTGCCTGTCTGCCCATGTGCTGATCTCCCATATCGCCTTCAATCTCAGCTTTAGGAACAAGCGCTGCCACACTGTCAACTACAATCATATCAATTGCACCAGAATTAACCAATGCATCAACAATGTCAAGGGCCTGTTCTCCATTATCAGGTTGTGAAATTAACAAATCAGAAACATTCACGCCAATTCTTTTAGCATATTCCGGATCAAGCGCGTGCTCCGCATCAATAAAAGCCGCTACCCCACCCGCTTTTTGAGTATTAGCAATAATATGCAAAGTTAAAGTAGTTTTTCCTGATGATTCAGGTCCATAAATTTCAACGACGCGTCCACGGGGAATTCCGCCAATACCCAGCGCGAGATCCAAAGAAATTGATCCTGTTGGAATAGATGCAACATCTACATGCTTGATGTCTCCCAATTTCATAATCACGCCCTCGCCGAATTTTTCTCTTATTTCGGCAACAATATTATCTACACCCTTGCCTTTCTCTTCTTTCTTTTCCTCCTTCTTTTCTTCTTTCATACTTTTTTTATTTAAATACTTAGTTTATTCCCACTCAAACAGTATACTATTTTTTTCCATCTTTGCCAAAAACCACGCCATCAATCATTCCACTTTGCGAACCAAGCGGACCAAGATCTTTTCCATTAAGCTTAACAAATGTCGCATTAGCTCTTCCGGATCCGACAATAATTTCATTCAAAGCGGAAAATTTCTGAGTTGCCCCGGAAAGCATTTCACCGCTAAAAACCATATTGCCATCAGCTTTTACGCTAATCCAAACTGGACCGGGCTCGACACTGATTTCCATTTGCAATTGATTTGCTTGCGCTGTCTGTGCCGACAAGTCAGGTACTACATTTTCCAAAGAGCCATTGCTTTGATTAGTCGAATTGGCACTATCACCATTTTTTTCGGCATACTGAGCCTGTACTGTTATATTTTCAGCTGTTTCCTTTTGAAACTTGTTCACCGCTCGAACATGAATCACATTAATACCTTGCTGCATCGCTATATTTTCTTGAAATTTTCCGTTATCATCGACCAAAACCAACTGATCGTTTATTAGAATTCGAGCATCCTTATCCGTTTTTCCAATTAACAAAACTGAATTTTCTCCGATTTTAGAATTATTTTCCGGAGAAAGAATGACCAGCTGTGGTGTGTTAGTAAGCGATCCAACTTCTCGATAAAGATAGAAAAAAATAAACGCAACTAAAGCAAGCGCTAAGAATAAAATTATTTTTTTGGGAGTAAAAATAAAAATAGAAATATTGATAGCTTTTTTCTTGATTTTTTTTTGTGAATCATTTTTTCCTTTTTCCAAGTTTTTCTTTATACCTTTTTCCTTTTCATACAACTTAATCAAAATCCTTTCATCAAGCAATAAAAAATCAGCGTAACTTTTCAAAAAACCGCGCACATACACATCCGCCGGCAATTTCTGATAATTCCCCGCTTCTAAATATTCCAAATATTCCAATCTTATCTTGGTAGTGCGTGAGACTTCATTCAAAGAAATACGTTTTTCTCCACGAATTTTTTTCAATTTCTCGCCCAACGTCAACGTTCCAACTTTTTTTTTGGTGAATCCATTTGCCATAATTTAAAAAACTAAATCTCCCATTTATCACGCTTCTCTTGATCAATTTCATCGCTTGTGTGCGTAATCTGATTTTGATCCGATAAACCATAAATTTCTCTCGGCTTAGCGCCATCCGCCGGTCCAACAACTCCTCTCTCTTCTAAAATATCCAGTAACCTTGCCGCTCTGGCATAGCCAACACGCAAGCGTCTTTGTAAAAATGAAGCGGATGCTTTCTTGGACTGTAAAATTTCTTTTTTAGCCATTTCATAAAGACTTTCTTCCTGATCGCCGGAAGTTTCTCGCCCCGACATATCTTGATTTGAAGCTGAAATTGCACCAGAAACCGCTTTTTTTATTTCCAACTCATTATCGTCATCATCTTCTTTCGCATTTTCTTCTTTGATAAAAGCAACTACTTTTTTAACCTCATTCTCTGTCAAATAAACACCCTGGACTCTTTTTGGCTTAGGAGATTTCGCCGAAACGTAAAGCAAATCTCCTCGTCCCAATAGTTTTTCCGCCCCGGCCATATCCAAAATTGTACGCGAGTCAATCTGCGTTGCCACCTTAAGCGCAATTCTAGTTGTAATATTGGCTTTAATCAAGCCGGTAATCACTTTAACTTCCGGTCGTTGTGTGGAAAGTATGAGATGAATGCCGGCAGCACGAGCCATCTGCGCAATCCGCACAATCACTCCCTCCACCTCTTTTCCATGAGTACTCATTAAATCAGCCAACTCATCAATTACAATAACAATATAAGGAATCTTTTTCAAATCTTCCTCGCTTGGCTCCCCTGTTTCAGCATCAATCAATTTTCTTTTTATGCCACTGTTTAATTTTTCATTATAAGATAAAATGTCACGAGCACCAATTTCCTGAAACAATTTTAAACGATTATCCATTTCTCCAAGCGCCCATTTTAAGGCATTAACTACTTTTGCGTTATCTACAATAACATTAGTTAGAAGATGTGGAATTCCATTATATAAAGAAAGCTCGACTCTTTTAGGATCAACCATAATAAATTTTAGATTATCAGGAGAATTTTGATAGAGCAATGCCGTAATAATGGAATTAACACATACTGATTTTCCGGTATTGGTTGCCCCGGCAATCAACAAATGTGGCATTTTATCAAGACTGTCAAAAATATAATTGCCACTTACATCTTCGCCAATCGCAATCGTAAGATCGGATTTTATAGATTTAAAGTCACTGCTCTCTAAAATTGAACGCAAACACACTAATGAAGAATTTTTATTAGGCACCTCAATTCCAAAAAGCGATTTTCCTTGGATGGGAGCTTCTATTCTGATCGGATTGGCTAGCGCTAAAGAAAGATCGTCTTGCAAAGAAAGTATTTTAGCGATCTTGACGCCGACAGCGGGACGAAAACTGTATTGCGTTACTGATGGTCCGGTTCTAATCTCGCCTCTTTCTACTTCAATGCCAAAATTACGCAAAGTTTTTTCAATAATATCTGCGTTCTTTTCCGTATCCCCGCCTTTTGCTTTTCCGGAGGGCTTTTCCAAAATATCTAATGGAGGAAATTTCCATTGTTGACTTCTTTTTTTTCTTCGCGAAATATTTTTTTTAAGCGATACATCGCTTTGTTCAATCGCATCCGCAACATTAGAGTCAGAAATTTCTTCCTCTGAATTTTGATTGGCAAAGCAGTCTCTTCCTTCGACAAATTTTATTTTTGCAATATTTTGATTTGCGCCATCCTCGTCTTCAATCTCAGCTTCAATTGATCCCTTTTTTTGCACAATCAATTCTTCGTCAATTTCGTCGCTATCGTCGTTTGGCTCATTGGTTGTTTCATTTTCAGTTGATTTTTTTTCATTTGCCCTTTCTATTATTTCTTTGACGCGCAAAAACAAATCTGAAAAAGAAAAGTTGAAATCTAAAATAATTCCCAAAAAAAATAATGCCAAAAGCACCACCATACTACCGGCATTACCCAAATTTATAGCTAAAAAATAGGCCACGCCATAGCCAAAATAACCACCACCATTGCCAATTTGAGCCATTTGTTGCATTTTTTCAATTGAAAAAAACCAATGCAACAATCCTGTTATACTAATAAAAATAAAACTAAATCCGATAATTTTTGAAATGGAAAAAAACAATTCCTTTTTAAATAGTAGCGTTATCCCAAAAGTTGCCAAAAAAAACGGCAAAATGAATTTAGCCCAACCAACCGCTTGCCCGGAAAGATTATTTAAAAAATCACCTACTATTCCAGCCAAGCCAAAAAATCCCAGCAAGATAAGCAGTGAAAGCGAAAGCAGAATCACTCCACTGACATTTCGTTTAATACTGGATGAAAAGGAAAAATGAAACATGCTTTTTGAATAAATGCCCCTTCCTTCTGCTTCTGAATCAGTTATTATTTTTTTCCTTTCAGTCAAACTCTCTTTTTGAATATTTTTTTTTCTTCCCATATATTTATTTTATCTTATCATAAATACTAAAAATACAAAAAGCCCTTGCGGGCTCCTTGCGAAAAAACTCTATTTTTAATATTTTTTAAAAAAATCCGGCGCTACTAAAAAATGTGATGGTCAGAGCCGGAACCAACGCGAGCAAAATCGCGAAATTCATATTTTCCAACTCAATATGCTCCTGTCTCTTTTTTTCACACTCGGGACATTGGCACACATTTTCTTTCACTATCTCTTCTTTTTTTTCTTTTTTCATATTTTTATTTTTCTTTGCTCGAGAATTAGCCTCCCGATCACAAAGATTTTTATAATAATTAATAAATTAATCAGAAAAACAAAAAAGAGCGGGACTCACCCGCTCTCTTTATTACTTTTATAGTATACACCATCTAAATCAAAAAGTCAAATGCACTCGCCCACGCTCTCTGTGTAAATTCATTAGTCTATATTTTTAAATATGCGATTATATAATACCTTAGAAAAGTGCACAGCTTTTTTATCAACATAGAGATACATAAAATATGAAACGCAAAATATAATAATGATGGAAATGACAAAAGAACTTAATACTGCTTCAAGATATGGCAAATGCGGATCTAATTTTAAAAAGATAAAACTGGTAAGAGAACCTAAGATAATGAAATGTAGCAGATACATAGCAAAAGAAATTTCACCTAAAAACAAAAGGTACCTAGAGGAAAATATTTTTTGCATTCTTTTTGAATCAAGCAATACAGCAATAACCAAAAATGCTCCAAGCATATGGCATGTAAGCGATGTATTAAGTAGAAAAGGTTTTTCCAAAAAAGCGTAAACTGTTCCGGTAACTGCGCGACCGGATGGATATGATCCCAAGAATAATCCCGTAAATAATAATGCTGTGCGAATAAGTTTACTTTTATCAAATTCTCTAATCAGCATATTTTTATGCGCCATAAGATCGCTCAATAAGATTCCTAAAATAAAAGTTAAATAATATGTTTGGAAAAAAAAGGCTGCGACAATCAAATATGCCCAATATCTATTTTTTATTTTTCCAAATAAGGCCAAAAATCCAAACACAAGAAACGATCCCGAAAATTCAAAAGCGATTGTCCATAATATCGAGTTGTAGTCTGAACCATCGGCAAAAAAAGATCTTATAAATATTTGGTTTAACGCATCCAAAAAATTAGGCTTAAAATTCCAAAAATCACCAAACCAGCCTGATCCGGAAATGGCGGACACTTCACGATTATAAAAAAGGGAGAATTTCATCAAAATAAATGCCAAAAAAACGGACACAGCCACCGGAATTGCCAACCTGGCATATCTTTTAACGGCGCTTTCCGTAATAATTTCGTGATTTTTTTGCAAAAAAAACTTGTGACTCAACACAAATCCGCTTAAAACAAAAAAAATACATACGGCAAAATTTCCATTGTAAAATATATTGAAAACTGATCCGGATACAAACGATTCTACATGTTGATTTTGCGCATCGGAACCGAAGAATAACGCCGGATAAAAAGCTAGCACAAAATGGTTGAGAACAACAATGAAAGCCGCTAAGCCGCGCAATCCATCCATATATTGAATTTTTTTCATATTTTATAAGATTTGATTTTTAGATTATTTCACGTACTGATCAAGTATTTTTTTCCACACGGCATATCCGGAAAAATTAGGATGTAAACCGTCTTGTGAATATTTTTCATACAACTTATTATCAGCTCCGCAAAAATAAGGATAGAGATTGATAAAAAAAATTCTCTTTCCGTCAGCAAATGTTTTTAATTTTTCATTAAGGATGACTATTTTTTCGCTATCTATTTTCCCCACTGTCATAATATCATTATTTACCGGCAATACACTCTGAATGTATATAATCGTATCCGGTGAATTCTTTTTTATTTCATCCAAAATAATTTTGTAATTCGCTAAAATATAAGCTTCATCTTTTCCTCTTAATAAATCATTAACACCGATCATCAGAAATAATTTTTTCGGTTTTGATATTATAGCTTTGTTTAATCTGGATATTATATCATCCGTCGTATTTCCGGAAATACCTGCATTTATTACGCACAGGGATTTAAAAGTACTGCTCCAATCTTTAAGCGCAGTAATGCTATCTCCCAAAAACACGACTGAACCATAAGAAGCATCTTGGGATTTTTCACACAGCATAGTTGATGATGTGTATTGCTTGCCGGATTGTTGCTCGACTTTTGGATATTTATTCGCAAAATAAATTGCTCCGCCCACGATTATCGCTACAACAATGATTATTCCCATAGAAATTTCCGCTCTGATTTTTTTATCCATTTTTTTATTTTAATCCTATTCCTTTGGCATTATAACACAAGTTAAAATATTATTTTACATTATCATCATTTGGCTTTACAAAGTAGGCGCAAAAGGCCATAATAATACAAAGTGAATTTTAATTTTTTGATTTCGACTATTGTCGCAATATTATGAAAAAATATCTTAAAAAGCCTTTGGTGATAATCATATTGGTAATTTTTATTATCATAAGTGGTTTCTTTTTATTTCTCAATGAATTTGGTGGCAACCCTAAGCATTCAAATTCTGCTAATGGAAAATGGAATCATCTATACGAAACAACAACTTCCTATCTTTCAATAGAAGCGCAATATCGCTATTTATCTATCTATGATTGGTTTACCGGTTTTAACAAAAGTGTAAAGATCGGATGGATTAGCGATATCCATGCTGATCGCTTCAAAAGACGCCAAGTGGAAAGCGGACTTTTATATCCGCGCCAATATTCCGACTATCTGCTTAAAGTTTTTGATGCTATGCGCAAGCAAGGAATTAATACGGTCATTTCCACCGGCGACAATGTAAATTCCGGCGATGACGGATATGCAAAGGATTTGGTGCGCATCGCTCGCCAAAAAGATATGCATATGATTTGGACAAAAGGCAATCATGATACAATGCATTCTATGACCGCACTAGGCATTACTGGAAGTAAATATTTCTATATTGATTATTTAAACACCCGCATAATCGTTTTGGACGATACAGTTGGAATGGAACAAACCGGCAATTATGATGGAAGTATTGATCCCGATCAAATCAATTGGCTTCGTGAAACATTAAAGATAAATAAACCCGTAATTATTGCGATGCATATTCCGATATTTCAAATGCACACCGGAAAAGATACTGTTGTTATCGAAAAGTATGCTGAATTAGAAAAAATATTGCATGATAGCGGGAATGTCAAGATGATTATTTCCGGACACTGGCATATTCCTTGGCAAAAACAATATGACGGACTTAATTTTTATGGAGAAGGTGCTCTGACTAGAGAGGGTATGAAAGGTGATTATGCAATAATTGATTTGAGCAATTATTCGATAGATTATAAAACTGTTGATCAAAAATATAATCAACCACTCTACCCAAATTAATCATTAAAAAATTAAATGCTTGGTTTGATGTCGGCCTGCGTTTTATCGTTAAAAATATTTCGAAAAGCATCTTTAATCTTGTCATAGTTATCGCCCCTGGGAAGCAAAATATAACCGGTTTCGGCAGTTTCATCCGGCGCGTAAAGTAAACCCTCGCTCGAATCCTCCAGTACTCGCTGATAAATTTTCGGCGTAACCATACTTTTATATAAATCAAATAAGCGACGCATCTCCCAAAGTTGCATATTGGTTCGCACATTATTTCCCAGATTATCCAAGATAGAATTTATTTTGGAAAAGTCAGTTATTCCTAACTGAGCAGCTTTTTGTTTGACTTGTTGTAAAATCAATTGCTGACGCTTGGCTCTTTCAAAATCACTGGTTGAATAACGAGAACGTACAAAGCAAAGGGACTGTTGTCCGGTCAAAATATTTTTTCCAGCCGGTAAATTGAAGTTAGCTCCACATTCCGGATTTTTATTTTTACATAACGGGTATTGAGCAACGATTTTTTTCCCGCTCTTTTTAGTTTGATATTTTCCGGTCGGAATTGTATAAGTTTCAGAATCGCAAACTTGAATATCTTCAAATTGAATACTTTCATCAAACGGTTTGGAAAGATTGATCTCCACTCCGCCCAATGTATCAACCAATTGAGCAAAACCTCCCGTACTAACAACAACGGTATAATCAATCGGGATGCCCGTAATGTCACCGACTAAAGCCTCCATATCAGCAATTCCCTGTCCCGACCCTTTTTCTTCTCCATAGGCATAAACAGCATTTATCTTGCTTTTAGTGTCCTTGCCGGGATCCACTACCCACAAATCCCTGGGGATAGAAATCAGCGACATTTTATTTGCTTTTGGTTCAATACTTGCCACCATAATAGTATCGGTATTTAATCCTCCGCCGAGATGATTTGCTCCAAGAATACCCAAGAGAAGAATATTTATACGGTCAGTTTCCTCTCCTTTTAATTGTTGGTTATCAAAACTTGCTTGAACAATGCTTCCAACAGTTTCGTTCTTTACAGAAATTTTATTTAAAACACTTTCCACTTTCCAAATAGCTCGCACACCCAAAAAAATAGCTACCGAAAGAACAACTCCTACAGCCAACCACCATTTTCTGATTTTAATTTTTATTATCCGTCCGAGGCAAAAATTTAAAAAAAGTTTAATTTTTATTGAAATAGCTGTTAAAATTTTTTTGATATAATCGCACTTTATTTTTTTTCTAAAATAAATTACCGCAAAAACACTGCCGACAATGCCTACAAGCAATAAAAGCCAAACCGTTCTTTTTGTCTGGCTATTGTTTTTCAGAGCTCCGGAAATATTTTGAGAAACTACCGGCTTTTGAACAATGCCTTTGGGAAAATTCATAACAACAGACATTCCCTCGCCAGAAACAACACCTTTGTAGGAATAATCAGCTTGCGGACCTCCCTTGCTTTCAATCCTATCAATGCAGTCAATCGTCGCTTCATGCAATCCGATGAAACACTCTTTGGTCACATTTTCACGATCAACTTTCTGAGGAAGATTTATTTTTACTTCCGGATAACCAACATAGACCGGCCATTTATCTCCGGTAATATTCCAAAATAATTCATCATGATCAGCTAAATATTTTATTGCTCCCGAAACAATGTATTTTATAACATAAGTTTTTGCCCCTGTTGCTGTTTGATTTTCATTACCAATCGTAATTGCCAAATATTTTTTTTTCTTATCGGCAGTTTGAAAATCAGATTGCTTAAAAGAATAGCTCTCTCCGTTTTCATTCGTAACGCTTACTCCGGTTATGCCAATAGAAAAATCAGCGCCAGTTAAATCTTGGTAATTTAATGGGATATAACGCGTTATACCTGGCTTTGTATTATTTCCAAAATCATATTGAATCGTTTCCGTGACAGCTATATTTGAATCTACACCAACATTCATATCCACATTATAAGCGGAAATATGCTCTACTCCGGCCGGAACAATACTTTCTGCACTAACGTGAAAAGCAAAAAGAAGCGTTAACAAAAAAAACCCTATAAATGGTGTAAGTTTATTTTTCATACTTTTGATAGTCTACATTAAAAATTTTCTCCATGCAACTGTATTGTTTGCGACATTGATTCATCTGAAATTACCTGATAAACTTCCAATAAAGATCTGAATTATCAATGGATATCTTTAAAAATATTTTTTATTGAATAAATGTCCCTAAAAAAAATAATCATAAAAATAATTCTTTGGATTATCCTGCTAATTTTTCTTGGTGGTGTTTTTTATGCTGGTTTTTTCCTTTATAAACTCAACAGTTTCGAAAATAAAATTGCCAATCCGGATAAGCCAAAAGAAACTGTCATAGATACATTAAAATCAATAACTACAAATTCATCTTCTCAATTAAAAGAATCAAGCGATGGAAGAATTAATATTTTATTGCTGGGAATCGGTGGAAAAGAAAACAATGCCCCCAATCTCACAGACACCATTATGATTGCCAGTGTTAACTTAAAAACCAATCAAGTTGCATTGCTTTCTATCCCTCGCGATCTCTATGTGACCGTTCCGACTTTTAATGTTCAAACAAAAATCAATGCTGTCTACCAGCTAGGGCTAAATTCCGGAAGCAATGACGCCAAAACAATTAAAGATACGATAAAAAACATCACCGGTCTTGATATAAATTATTATGCCGTACTTAATTTTCAAGGCTTTCGCGACATAATCAATGCCATTGGCGGAATTAACATAACTAGCGACAGGGATATCTATGATGCTACTTATCCCGGACCAAATAATAGCTATACCATATTCAAATTAGACAAAGGCTTTCACCATATGGATGGAGAAACTGCATTGAAATATGCACGTGAACGACATGATGATCCGCAAGGAGATTTTGGAAGAGCGAAAAGACAACAACAGATTATTCAAGCGACAAAAAATAAAATTTTTTCTGCAAGCACCCTGTTTGATGTTTTTGCAATCAATAATTTAGTAGATGCTTTGGGAGAAAATATCAAAACCGACATTTCCACTCAAGATCTTGATGCGTTTTACGAATTAAGTAAAAAGCTGGATACTGTCAATATTAACAATGTAGTGGTGGATGCTTGGAATTCCAACAGCTTGCTTAAAGTTTCTCATGTCGATTTTAATGGATTGCAAGCCTTTGTACTTATACCGCGTATCGCAAATTATAGTGAAATCCAAGATCTTGCCCAAAATATTTTTGATTTAAACAAAATCAAAAGAAAACAAGCAGAAATCGCAAAAGAAAATGCTTCAGTAACATTAATTAACCAAAGCGGTGATGTGAATATACTTGAAAAAATTCGAAAATTACTAAGTAAAAATTTTGGCTATACGAAAGTATCCATTTCAACTGATCCTACGAAATCAACCATAGACACTACATATGCTTACGATCTTACTAACGGAATCAAACCATTCACGCTTGACGAATTAACCGTAAAAATTCCAGCGCAAGCATCCTATGCTATTCCGGATAATTATAAAATGATTTCTGCCAAAAATAATCCCGATATTATCGTGGTGATCGGAAAAGATTTAATCGAAAAATATAATATGGCAGAGAATTCAATTGATGAATTTAAAAAATCAGAAGACCAGCAAAGTTACATAGACATAACCAGCCCGAAAAAATAACATTGTGAAATTTCTCAGTGGATTTAAGAACTGTATTTTTTGTTTGAGCGGGTAACGGGAGTCGAACCCGTATCTCTACCTTGGCAAGGTAATATAATAGCCGCTATACGATACCCGCATTTTTTAAGTTACCCTAAAAAAATATTTATCATTTGTGCCGAAGGGCAGAGTTGAACTGCCGACGCAAGGATTTTCAGTCCTTCGCTCTACCGCTGAGCTACTTCGGCTCTAAACTGCCTTGTGGATCCTATAGGACTCGAACCTATAACCCCCTCGGTGTAAACGAGGTGCTCTAGCCATTGAGCTAAGAATCCAAAAAAAAGCAAACTGTGGGCGAAAGAGGACTCGAACCTCCAAGGGATTGCTCCCACAAGCACCTCAAGCTTGCGCGTATACCAATTCCGCCATCCGCCCTAAAAAATATGCCGAATCTTTCACGCAACTAAAAATTTCATTCCGTTTTTAACTTATCAGTTTTAGGAGCAACAGTTTCTTTTTTTAAATCTTCTCTTTTTTGGGGATTATCTTTTGATACTTTCTTAATATCCTTATATTTCATACGACTTTGTTTTGTAGTAAGCGTTCTGACATAGTATAATTTCGCCCTTCTTACCTTTGCCCGCTTGATCAATTCCACTTTTTCAACATTTTTTGAACCAAGAGGAATAATCATTTCTACGCCCACTCCACGAGAAACCTTTCTGACTGTGATTGTCTTTGAAGAACTTTGCCCGCCTTTAATTGCAATAATTAAACCTTCAAAAATCTGCGTGCGTTCTTTTCCTCCTTCTTTAATTCTCAGAGAAACTTTGACAACATCACCACTGCGAAAATCTTGCGTTTCCTTTAAAGCTCTTTGTTTATTGTTGAAATCGATGATTTTCTTTTCCATAAAATTGTAGAACGGTTATTACTTTAAATTAAAAAGGCGCAATGTCCTTTACATCCTCAAAAACACCGCTAATCAATGAAAGCGCTATTTTTTTACTTTTTTATACTATCTCTTTCTGAATATTTCGTCAAGAGAAAAAGAAAACTCGATTTAAGCCATAAGAAAATTTAAAAATAAGCGACATCTTGCTAATAATCTACTTTCTTAAAGATGTTCACTATTCGCTTATCTATTCTGCAATACTACCAGTAAAATACATTTCCAAAACCTTATCCAGCGCATCAGTTTTTGGAACGTCATGTTTACGTAAAAAATTATCCAGAGAAACATATACATTCGAAACAATTTCACTATCGCAATTATACATAGCACCATTTTTCGATTTTGCATTCAATTCGCCACAAACCCATTCTTTACTGATTTTTCGCTCACCGTCACTAATCATGCCCTCCTCTCTCTCTTTTTGTTTATTAATTTCACCCGAAACATTTTTTTCATATTTCTCTTTTAACAATTCAAACTGCTTTGCCTGTGCGCGAATTTTTTTCACCTCATCTTCATCTTCTTTGATTACTGCTTGATATAGCAATTCAACCAATGTTTGCTTATAATTTTCCCAATCAATAACAGCTCCGTTTGAAAGCTTTTCATTAATATGCTCAATCAACGGCAAATTTATTTTTTCAATTTCTGTTTTTTCATCTTTTCTAATTTGTTGTTGAGCCGACTTAGTTTCAAAGTTTAATTCAGGCATATTTTTTTCTTAAATTATTAATAAAAAAATTATTGATTATGAAACATTTCTCTTGCCGTATTCCATAATTCAGGATGATTTTGTGTTATTTTCAGCCAATACCACCATTCCACACCCCAAAGATAAATTTCCGGAAAACCAACTTTCTTGGCAAAAGAAACGTTTTCCCTGAGCTTGTCAACATTCATAGAAACAAACTGATTTGCCAATGGCTGATTAGTTGTCCATCCGGCAATCCATGGTTCCGCTTGCAATTCAATCACAATAGCATTTTTTTGTCCGACTATCAATCTATTCATCCAATACTTAAATTGAAAAAAACGCGGACCAATTGGATATGTATAGAAACCGTATTTGTTGCTATAAATCGTTCGATACATTGTCGTTCCAAAAATATCAGCGCGCTTTTCCGCATTTGTCCAAAGACTGAGCTCACCCGAGTCAGTGATGATAATTTTTCGACTGGGATCAATTTTCCTTACAATAGCAATTTCATTGTCAAGCAAGTTAACATCCAGCGCAGGACATTCTCCAAATTTTAAAAACGGCTCATTTTCCACTTGCCAATATCTTACCGAGGGGTTGTTTTTATAACGATTAACTACAACTTCAATAAATTTAGCCAGTTCCGTTTTTCTTTTAGCATCATCATTTTTAACATATTCCGGAATAGCGCATTCCGGCCAACGAGGCACTTTTTGCCCAATCGCTAAAATTATTTCAGCATTTCTTTTTTGCGCCTCCTCCAATTGCCAATCCAAATCGGCAAAATTATACTCGCCCTCTTTCGGTTCTGTCAAGTCCCAATATACAGGAATTCTAATTTTTTTCACACCCAAATCATCCAGTGTCGCCAAATATGCTTCACGCCAATTCAAGCCAATATCACCAGCATAACGCAACGAAAAAGTTACGCCCAATTTAGCATTGGCATTTTCTTTCCATACTGGGAAATTAAAAAAAATAAGAATTACGCTTGCCAGAGAAAAAAGCACCAAAAAAATCTTAAAAAATATTTTTAAAATTTTTTTCATTGTATTCATTTTTATTTATTTAATTTAATTATTGATATCGCCTAATATGCGAAACAAGAAATACTCCGGTGCCAATCAAGACAACAGCAATGGATTTTTGCAAAATACCCAACGGACTTTTTGTTCTTTTGAAAATAGAGGGAAACCAAAAAGCCAAAACCACTTCAAAAATAAACACAAAAGCATATTCCAGCGAAACCAAGGCGTTAACAAGAGTTACATCGCCTAATGAAATAGCGTAATTAAGCGCAATAGAACCCAAGCCCCCAAGCGCCTTTGTTATCACAAAAAGCGTGCCTGATTGGTAATGTTCAATTTGCGGTTTTTTAAATTTATGCAAAGATTTTAAAATAATTTTTCGCCAATTGGAAAAAAATAGCAAGGAAAATGCCCCAAAAAAAAGACCGAAACGCGTCCAAATAAAAATATTGATGAATTTTCCATCATTATACAAGTGTTTAAAAAGCGTAAAAGCCAAAGCCAAAAGCGCCCCGGCCAAAATAGCATGATAAAAACCTTTGAAAAATTTATCCTTTTTTCTTTTAGACAAATCCACTGAAACCAACAACCCGCCGGAAATAAGAATAAAAACACCGAGCAATTGATGAAAAAACAACCGATCATGCAAAATGAGTAATGAAAGAAAATAAGTGACAATCGGAGTAGTCGCCACCACTACCGGCGTAACTTGGCTAGCATCACTTTCTTTTATGGCATAAAATAATGCCAAGATTCCATAGACAAAAATTGTTCCTGCCAAAATTCCCACAAATAGTTTTCCAAAACCAATAAAATGAAAACCAAAAGGAAAAAAGAGAAGCGCAAAAGAGCTTAATATTCCTGAATAAAAAGCATAAATTGCCGGATGGGAAATTTTATTAGAAGAAAGGAGAAATTTATCCAAAATAGTTTCCAATGCAACTAGAAGATACGCAAGAATTGAAATAATAAGCCAAAGCATAAAAGCATAAAAAAAAATTATACTACTCTTTTTTTATTATAGCATAAAAAAAATTTACACCAAAAGGAACTAGCACAGTCTTTTCATTAAGAATTCCATTTTTCATAATATAACCGCACATTGGCAATCCAATTTTTCACATCAGAGGAATCTTGTCTTGAACAGGTTGATCCGCATTTCCAAAGAATCATTTTTTCCGGAGTGTCTATTTTATTTTCCAAAAGTCTTTGAATTCTTCCGCCGACGATATCAATGGCTTGTTTGGGATTATCGAAACAACTATATCCGGATGATGTTTGATTTTCCGTTCCGCGATAACCCCAATAGTTGAAGCAATCTTCTTCGCCTTTTTTAGGCGAATATTGACCCCAGTCACTTTCTTTTTTAGCAATAGCAATCAAAAATGACGCTACTTGCGGACCATATTTATCGATATATGGCAACATTTCCTCAATCGGATAGCCAGTTACCAGTTCATTGCGTTTTTCTTTTGCCAAGTTTTCTTTTTTCTCTTGAACATTTTCAAGCGCTCTTTTTTTTATTCGCCAAAGCGGATCAAACTTGCCAAAATCGATTTTTGGATATTTTTCATTTAACCTACTTGGCGCTTCAGCTAATGAACTGTTTTTTATGCCAAAACAAACTGAAAAAAACAACCCCGTAAATATTATGAGTGTTATTTTTGCCAATTTATTTAATTTTCTAATTGATTTCCCCCGTAAATTCAACAGATCGTCGCCCATAAAAAACCATCTCCCCCACAATCACCGCCTCATAGCAAAGCCGGTTATCTGCTTATTGAAAACTCATATATTATAGCAAGCCTCATTATCCACGTCAAGCTTGAAAAATTTTGCCTGCTTTTCCTAATTCGGCAATTAGCCTGATATGCTCATTTATGCCCTGCGGATATTTTCACAAGCAAATGTTATTCCAAAATAAAAACATCTTCAATCTTACTGCTAAGCGCTTTTGCTATTTCATGAGCTAATTTCAGAGAAGGATTGTATTTGCCTTTTTCTATAAACAAAATTGTTTCTCTTCTGACATTTACTTTTCTAGCAAGACCATCTTGTGTTAAATTGTGCCTGGCTCGAAGTTCTTTTATATGATTATTCATATTTATTTTTTTTCAAGAATAAAATATGATATGCCTTTTGCTGCAAATCCCGCAATTAAAGTTCCCAATAAAAAGGGATCAATATCGAAAATGCTTTTGAAATTATTGGAAATTACTTGATAAATAATTCCTGTAGCCAAAACAAAAACCATTGCCCAAGAAGCATTTCTTTCTGCTATTGCTTCATTTTTTTCCTCCAATTCATCTTCTTTTAATGTGGCCATAATTCTTAACACATCACCAATAAAAAACGCAGTCAAAATAATAGTAATCGCATTCTTCAACGAGTTATTCAAAAAAGAAAACGATTGAACAGATGTTATTATGGCAACAAAAATTCCAACATACACCCACCCCTGCCATGTACAAGGAGTCAGTCCCCAGCCTCCATATTTTCTTTTTCGAAACCACTCTGCTTTTGTAAGCATATATTTTTTATTGAATTGTTATTTTATTACAACTTTATATTATATAAACATCACATTAATGTCAAATACATTCCCTAGTTCCGGAATATTTTGATAGTCATTATTTGTTATACCTAAGAGCGTTGTTTACATTTTAAATTTCTACCGAATAAAAATACTCAATCAGTTTTTCTATCGGTGTCAGAGTATCAATTCCCGCATACGGCTTCACAGTATTATATGTCTGTCGCCAAACTATATTTTTTTAAAAAGTTGATGAAAATCGACTAGCTTTCTCATCAACTTTTTATCTTTTTTAATCATTTTGGCTTCTTTTTTCTTTCCTCAAGACGCAATGAGAC
>JAJYDG010000020.1 GCA_021777675.1 bacterium
GAAGCATGGCAATCAATATTTTCAGACACCGTGGCTATGATTGTATTCAGGAAGCTACGGAAAAATGTGCCAACAACGTGCCATTTATGCTGTCGTTATTATAGAACGTACCGGCCGTGGGGGGGGGTAATGATAAGATATTGGTAGCTCTTTAACATTCAATCACAAGTCCTATTTCTTTATATTACTTTTTGAGTTAATAATGTTAATTAAATGAAAATCCATGGTGGATTTTTGGCTTAAGGTGTAATTAGAGATAATGGGCAAGAAAGGAGGTAAAAATGAGAAAGATATTCTATTTTTTCTGGAAAAAGAAGAATGTCGCCAGACTGAGTTTGCTGGAAAATGGCAAAACCGCCAAATGTATGTGGACATCACCTAGTTTTATGGACAGTTTTTATGAAATAGGTTAATATAAATTTATGGAAACTCAAATAACCAACGAAAAAATTCAGGCGGTGGCAGATAAAATAGTCAAAGAATATCAGCCGGAAAAAATAATCCTTTTCGGATCTTACGCATGGGGCAAACCGCATAGGGATTCCGATGTAGATTTATTTATTGTTAAAAATAGTTCTGAAAATCGGCTTGAAAGACAGCGGGAATTGAGAAAGATTCTTTCTGGCAGTAATTTTCCAGCGATAGATATTTTGACCTACACCCCGGAGGAAACCGAAAAAAGTGTCAATGAGAACAAAAATCTTTTTATTGAGGATATTTTGCGTCACGGTAAAACGCTCTATAGCAGTTCAAAGAGCGCCTTTAATGTAAAGCTTCCCAAAAGACCATTAACTATTTTGCACTAATTTATGCTAACTGATTATGTCAAAAGTTGGTTTAGTCGCGCCGATGAAGATCTGGCACTTATCGCAGTTTTGCTTAAAGAAAAAGCTTTTTTTCCAAATCCAATTTGTTTCCATGCCGAGCAAGCAGCGGAGAAATACCTAAAAGGTTTTTTAGCGCATCATGAGTTGCATGTCAGAAAAGTGCATGATTTGGAAACTCTTGTCGAAGATTGCAAAAAAGTTGATCAGTCTTTTGAAGAAGTGCTGGATGACGTAATATTTCTCAATCAGTTCTATATTGAGTCGCGTTATCCTGATGATTATATAGTATTTTCATCCGAAGATTCCAAAGAAGCTTGTGTTAGGGCGGAAAAAATCAAGGAATTTGTGTTGGGTAAGGTAAAATAAATTTTTAAAAACCAAAAATGAACGAAAAATTTACTCTCTCTCTCTCTCTCGTAAATAGCCAAAATTTTCAAGGAACATTTTTTGACTCGGCGTTTTCAATGTCGGGTTTTTTTGTGTCTAAGTTCACATACATATTGCACTCTATGAAGTCATAGGGTATGGCATTTTATCATCACATCCATTGCAAATATACAGGTATTAAAGGTATTTTAACAGTGTACAACCATTACCTTAAATACAAGTATATGATCAGCGAAAAAGCACGCAAAAAGATGCGAGTCCTAGTTTTTTGGGAAAAGTATGGGCTAGAAGCAACCTTGGAAGCATTTCAACTAAAACGCAGAACTCTTTTTGACTGGAAAAAGAAATTTGAAGATGGGGGTAGAAAAATCGAAGCTCTTAATGATAAATCAAGAGTGCCACAAAAGAAACGTGTCCGAGAATGGAACGATAAAATCATTGCCGAAATTAAAAAACTGCGCTGGCAGCATCCAAATCTAGGAAAGGATAAATTGTATCCTGAACTTAAAATATTTTGCAAAGAAAATAATTTAGAATGTCCTGAAATTACAACTATTGGTAGAATTATCAAAGACTTAGGAGGTCTGCGAATGTTCCCACAAAAAGTATCTCATTTTGGCAAGGTTGGAAAAGTCAAAAGAACTAAAAAACTCAGAAAACCAAAGGATTTTAAAGCACTTTATCCCGGACATATGGTTGCATTAGATTCAATTGAAAAACGCATTGAGGGCAACAAGAGATACATCATAACATTCGAAGAGATCTACACACGCTTTACATTTGCCTAGAGCACCAAATCTCACGCTTCTGAGGCTGCTAAAGAATTTTTCCATTTGAAAGATTCAATCGTACCATCCAAGATGAATTTATAGATTTTCATATGTCAGACTTGCTCGTTCCGCAAATATTTAACAACAAGGTTATTGAATATTTAATCTGGTATAATACCAAAAGAGTACATCACGCTTTCAAAAACAAGCTTTCTCCGATACAATTCATATTATCAGAAGAATTTAATCTTAATTTACCTCAAGAGTGCAAAGTAGGGTGGACGCATACAATTATTTGACATTATCCAATAATAATGCTACGGTATCAGGTTAAAAATATTTTGAATTAAATATGAAAATAGCCTATATCGGACAAAAAGGAATACCGGTAAAAACCGGTGGCGTGGAGCGTTATGTGGAAGAGGTTGCGACAAGGATGGCAAAAAAGGGTCATGAGGTTTTTGTGTATGCGCGCAATAATTATACGGAAAAAAAAATACAAGAATATAAAGGCGTAAAAATTATTCATTTGCCTTCCATTGCGACAAAAAATTTAGATGCGATCAGTCATACTTTTTTAGCGACAATGCACGCATTATTTCAAAATTATGACATAATTCATTATCATTCAATCGGACCAACTTCGTTAAGCGTTATTCCTAAATTGTTCAAAAGAAAAACTCCGCTAATCGCAACTTTTCAATGTCAAGATTATTTTCATAAAAAATGGGGTCGTTTCGCTCAGGCTTATTTACGTTTTTCTGAAAAAATAACTTGCATTGTTCCGGACAAAACAATTGCCGTAACCAAAGAAATTCAAGCCTATGCCAAAGAAAAATATCAAAAAGATTTGGCATATATACCCAATGGAGCCGAAATAAAATTTAATCATAATATAGAAGTCTTGAATGATTGGAACTTGCAAAAAAATAATTACATTCTTTCAGTCAGTCGCCTTGTCAAACATAAAGGGATTCATTATTTGATTGAAGCTTTTAATGATCTTTGTGAAAAAAAATTAAACAGGGAAAAGAAATTGGTTATTGTCGGAGGGGGTGCATTTACGGATGATTATGTGCAATATTTAAAAGTGTTGGCGGGAAAAAATAAAGAAATTATTCTTACCGGAACGATTAGTGGAGAAAAATTGGAACAACTTTTTTCACATTGCTTTCTTTTCGTGCAACCATCCGAATCGGAAGGGATGTCACTTGCGCTTCTTGAAGCAATGGGGTATGGCAAGGCGATTTTGATTAGCGATATTTTGGAAAATGTTAATGTTTTAAAAGGATCGGGATTTGTTTTTGAAAATAAAAACAAGGATGATTTGAAAAATAAATTGGAAGAAATTTTAAATAATCCAAAAAGGGCTAAGTCAGCCGGATTGGAAAGTCAAAAAATCGCTAAGGATTTTTATGATTGGGATAAGATTGTTGATCAGATCGAAGCATTGTATCTGGACATTTTGAGCAAGAAAAATAAGGAAAAATAATATTTTTTTATGAAAAAGGTTTATTCGAAAAAATTTTGGTTTATTTTTTGGCTGTTGGCTATAATTTTTCTTTTTGGCTGGTATTCTTTTTTGCAGATAAAAAATAATAATGAATTTGGCGCCATTGATTTTGCCATTGATTTTTTACCTTTAGATCAGCTTAAAAAAGCCAAATTTAAAACAATGTCTGTGTTTGCGCAATATTTATTTCAAAAAGACGGTCAAGAAAAAACCTTTATGTTACTTTTTCAAAATAATATGGAGCTTCGTCCCGGTGGTGGCTATATTGGATCGTTTGGAATTTTGAAAATGAAAAATGGAAAAATTTTGGAGTTGCAAACAAATGATCTTTCTAACTTTGACGGACGCATCCCTAACGGCACAATTCCGCCTTATCCAATGAAAGAATTGCTGGGTGTAACTTCTTGGAAATTGCGTGATTCCAATTGGTCGCCGGATTTTTCCGAGAATGCTCAAAAAGCGGAAGAATTTTATAAGTTAGGACAAGGGCGGGAAAATTTTCAAGGAATTATTGCAATCAACAGCGATGTGCTGATGTCTTTTTTGCAAGCTACGGGACCAATTAAGATCGAGGGTTATCCGGGAACATATGATAGTGAGAATGCTGTTTTAGCGCTGGAAAAGCAAGTGGAGATGAACTATATCCAACAGGGAATTAAAAAAGAGGAGAGAAAAAGTATAATGAATTTATTGGCGCAAGAAATAGAAAAAAAAGTTTTTACGCTAAATATTGGGCAAAAAATAAAATTGGCGGAAATAATTTTAAATGACTTGAATCGCAAGGATATCCAGCTTTATTTTAAAGATCAAAACTTAGAAAGTCGTGCCATAGAAGCGCAATGGGATGGAAGTGTCAATCAAAAATGGTCTCAAGACTATTTAATGATGGTTGATGCTAACATGGGAGCATGGAAAAGTGATTATTATATTAAAAGATCTTTTGAATATACAGTGGATCTTTCCGGTGATATTCCCAAGGCGGATTTGAAAATTACTTATCGGCACACGGCTAAGGAAAGGGATTGGATGACGCGTGACTATGTTGACTATTTGCGGGTATATGTTCCGCAAGGCAGTTGGCTGGGCGATACGAAAAATTTAGGAGAAAAAAGATTTGGCACTGATTTGAATAAAAAATATTTTGGCACAATTATTGGCGTGCCATTGGGACAAACTAAAACAATTGAATTTTCATATACATTATCTTCCGATGCCGCAAAAAATTATAATTTGCTTATTCAAAGGCAATCGGGATCGGGGCAGATCAATGGCACGGTTACGATAATTTATAAGAGTCAAAACAAGGTTACTTATCAGGTTGATTTATCCAAAGATTGGATCTTGGGCGAACACTAATTATTTTTTTGAATTAGCCTCCGAAATTAAGAATTGGTACTGGTTCCGGAAAAACAATAGAAGTAAGAACTGATGTGCCATTTTTCGTGTCAGTAAAAAATAATTTTTCCAACCCGCCATTATAACCCATAAAAGGCGTATCGGTCATCGTGCTTATCAAATCAAGACAGTTGCGATGATCGCGCGAATCAAGTTCGATTATTTTGGTGTATTTTCCTGTTGAAAAAATAATATGTTCATAGTCTTTGTACCATTGAATATTTTTCAGTTCCTCGGAATAGCGAGTGATGTTGGTCAGATCGTTTTCTTGGCGGATTGGTTGCACATTCCAATCGCGAGTGAAATAAACGGAAATTTCATTGGCACTCCAAAATAATATTTTTTTTCCATCATTGGAAAAATGCATTTCCAATATTCCATTGCCGATAACTTTAAAATATTTAGCATGTTCTCCGTTGTTGTAGATTGTTAAGTCTTTATTCTCGTCTAAAAAAGCAATACGCGATTCATCATAAACAATCATTCGCGTAACTGTCGCATTTGGATTGGGAAACGTATTGGTTATTTGATTTTTTTCCGCTTTTCCGTCAAGACTGGTTTTGAATACCAAATTATTTGGTTTTTGAATATAATAAATTGAATCATAGGATAATTCATATGCGGTAATATCATTGGCAATGGCAGTTAAATTTTTATTGTCGGAAATATCTCCGCGAAAAAGAGTTTTTTCCTCAAGAAAAAAGAAATAGCCTTTTTCTTGAGGATCCCAGCGAACATGTTGAATTTTGTTTTTTCCGAAAAAGTCGCTTAAGTTGGTTATTAATCCCGATGTCAGATCGATGATATAAAAAGTTGATGCTCCATCCTTTTCAACTGGAACGGAAAGATAATTTTCATCAGGAGACCATTCGATATTTTCTTTTTTTTCATCGGAGAGTAATTTCCAGCCAGGAATACTGAAAGTTTTAGTGGTTATTGCGCTATTTAAATCTAACAGTTTAACCAAAAGACCATCACTATTGGTTTGAGTATAGGCAAGAAAGTGATTTTTTGGTGAAGTGAAAAATTTTTCAATTCCGGAAGTGGAATCGTAAGTAGTCTTTTTGTAATCCGTTCTAGTCAACAAAACATTCCAAAATTCGCTGGAAATTCCGCTGTGCACATCAATTTTTTTATTCCAAGGATTAAAACCTGGTGCCGAGATTTTCAATTGATAGTTCATGGGAAGTAATCCGGAAATATTGAAAGCGCCATTCATGCGGTTGAGTTTCTTATTTTCATTTAAAACTCCGTTAAGTTCCGCTGAGACAGTTTGCGGATTTGATTTGAAAGAAATCGTTCCGCTAAATACAAAAACACCTCGATGCCAATCAAAGCGATAACCTTTTGCCTGAAGGATAACAATGGGTGTGATTATGAAAAAAAGCAGTACTAAAAACCAAAAAAATATTTTGCGCTTAATCTTTTCCATAATCAAATATTAGTCGTAGATTGGTTTTTTGTCCAGTTATCTTTTTTGTGATATATTTTAGCTATGAGTAAAAATGCCAGTATTGCTATGCTTGTAATATTTTTAACTGCCGGTGCGGTCTTTTCCGGTATTTTTTGGCGTATGGAAAGCGGGTCGGGAGATGAATTGCAAAAAAACTTGGAAAAAAATAACGCAATAATATCAACTGTTCCGGCTGTTCAAACTGCAAAATCAACCAATGCGAGTGTTAATGGCGCCATGGCAACTCCAAATAACGCAGAACAACCGAATGCTCAAGAGAATCCTTCCGTATCGCCGACTGAAACCAGTAATTCTGTGGCAAAGGATGAAACTGCTGATTGGAAAACATACAAAGATGATAAGAATAGTTTTGAATTTAAATATCCGCTTGATGCTTCTGTTTCGGCTGATAGCGGTGTAATTAAAGTTACACAGGGAGATATCTTTTGGAGAATGCGATTCTATGATGATGCCACCGGACTTGATTTGCAAAGTTGGTATTTAGATTATTTTTCGGAAAAAGAAAGGAGAAATTGCACCCTTTCCGATACTTCGACTGTAAAAGTGGGAACATATGAAACAAAATATGCCAATCCTAATTTTGGAAATGCGCTTTGTTCCAGAGATGGTTACTTTTCGATTGATGAGAACAAAAAAAAGGTTGTGCGAATTTTTCCCGATAAAGAAACGACTGATAATATAAATAAAATCCTAGCCACATTTAAATTTGACAAAAATTAAAAAAGGATATAAACTTTATCAGGTAATTGGTAATGAGTTTGGAAAGTCGTTTTTGCGACTTGGTTTTTATTAAATTAGAAAATATATGCTGACAATAAGATTAGCCAGAGCGGGAAAAAGAAATAAGGCGCAATTCAAGGTAATGCTTCAAGAAAGAGCGATTGCTCCGGGAGGACGTCATGTTGAAATTTTGGGAAGCTATGATCCGCATATGAAAAAAGCCGTATTGCACGAAGATAGAATTAAATATTGGATTGAAAAAGGGGCGTATCTTTCCGATACGGTGCACAATTTGTTGGTTAAAAATTCTGTTATTCAAGATAAGAAGAGAAAAGTGAAATTACCCGAAAAGAAAATTGTTGTTGCTGAATCCGTTCCGGCCGAGGAAACAGTGAAGGCCGAGTAATAAACGAAAAATAAGAAAATGTTTTTTCCGCAGAAGATAGGCAAAAAATAAGTCCTATCGAGGAAAGATAAAAACTTTTTGTTTTTATGTTCCGCGGATAAAACGCGGTTTTTTAATTTGTAACTAATAAAATATTCATATGCAAACAAGAAAGCAGAAAGAATTAATTACGAAAGAATTGGCTGAAAAATTAAAAGAAGCCAAGTCGGTGATCTTTTCTGATTTTAAAGGAATGACAATGAAAGATATTACGATATTGAGAAAAGAGTTGCGTTCTGAAAGTGTTAGCTTTAAGGTTGTAAAAAAAACATTGATGGATATTGCGCTCAAAAATGCGGGAATAAAAACCAGTGTTAAGGATATGCAGGGACAAATTGCTATTGCGATTTCAGCCAAAGATGAAGTTGTTGCCGCTAAGATAATTAACAATTTTACCAAGAGCAATAAGAGTTTGAAAATGACCGGTGGTGTTTTAAACGGAGCGATGCTTTCCGAAAAAGAGGCGGTTGCTTTGGCGCAATTACCCTCAAAAGAAGAACTTTTGGCGAAATTTGTCGGAACAATCAATGCGCCTGTTTCCGGTTTCGTGCGGGCTTTATCGGGAAATATCAGTGGCTTTGTGCGAGTACTTAAAGCTATTGCGGAAGCTAAATAATTTTTTGTTAATAAGTTAATTTTTTATTAAATCTAAAAATATGACAGAAGAAAAGAAAGAAGTTGCAGTTCCGGAAAAATTCAAAAAACTTGTTTCAGAAATTGAAACAATGAGTGTTTTGGAATTATCGGAACTTGTAAAAGTGTTAGAAGAAAAATTTGGAGTTTCCGCTTCCGCCGGAATTATGATGGCTTCCGCTCCGGTTGCAGGGGGAGAGGTTGCTGCTGCTGAGGAAAAAACCGAATTTGATGTTGAAGTAACCGCTTCCGGAGCTTCAAAAATCAATGTGATTAAAGCTGTTCGCGAATTGACCGGTCTGGGACTCAAGGATGCTAAGGATCTAGTTGATGCCGCTCCAAAAGTTGTTAAAGAGAAAGTTTCCAAGGCTGATGCTGAAAATATGAAAAAGAAATTAGAAGAAGCTGGGGCGACTGTAACTTTGAAATAGTTTTTTTGTGAAAAATATCAACAAAGAGGGCGCCAAAAAGCGCCTTTTTTGTTTGATAAAGTAGCATTTTATGAATAATGAACAATTAAAAAAAATTTTTGCCAAAAATAATCAACCGGCATATCGCATTACGCAAATTCGAAGAGCTGTTTTTCAAGCAGGCATATCAAGTTTTGTGGAAATTTCCACTATTTCCAAAGAATTGCGAGAATTCTTGACAAAGGAATTAGATATTTTATCTTTTAGTGTAAAAAAAATATTAGTTGCAAAAGATGGGTTTTCCATAAAAGCATTGCTGGAATTGCACGACGGATTTGCAATTGAAACAGTTTTGCTTTCATCCGGAATAGAAAAATGGTCAGTATGTGTTTCTTCTCAAGCCGGTTGCGTATTAAATTGCCAATTTTGCGCTACTGGAAAAAACGGTTTTAGGCGAAATCTTTTAGCAGAAGAGATTAGCGATCAAGTTTTATTTTGGCGACAATACCTGAAAAAGGAAAAAGGAATGGATAAAATTTCCAATATTGTCTATATGGGGATGGGCGAGCCGTTTTTAAATTGGACGGAAGTAAAAAAGAGCATTGAGGATTTAGTGGATAAGAATTTATTTGCCTTTGGATCACGAAGTATTTCTATTTCGACGGCCGGAATTACGGAAGGGATAATTTTATTGGCAAAGGAGTTCCCTCAAGTCAATCTTGCGCTTTCTTTGCATTTTGCAACAGATGAGAAAAGAAATAAATATATGCCGGTTAACAATAAATATTCCCTGAATGATCTGAAAAAAGCTTTGCAGGATTATTTTTTTAAAACTAATCGGCAGGTATTTGTTGAATATATAATGTTAGCTGGAATCAATGATGGCGAAACAGACGCATATGAACTTGCGAAATATCTTAAATCAATCGGCAAACGCCAACTGTTGCACATAAATTTAATTAGATATAATCAAACCGAAAGAGGATTTGAGGCGACATCGGGAAACAAAGTGCAGATTTTCAAAAAATATTTGGAAAATAACGGATTAAGCGTAAGCATTAGAAAAAGTCTTGGGCAAGAAGTCTTTGGCGCTTGTGGGCAGTTGGCGGGAAAATAATTTTGTCTAAATATTTTTTATCATGTAACTGTCTTTCAAGCGATAGCCAAGTTTGCGGTAATAATTTCTGACCCCGATGCCTGAGATAACAGCGATTTTTTTAAGACCGAATTCTTGCTTGGCGATTTTTTCCGCTTCGGCGATCATTTTTTTCCCCATACCAATGTGTTGCGGAGAAAAAACGCTTTTCTTATTAAGTTGGGATAATTTTCCATACGTATGTACTTCGCGAATAATAGCAGTATTTTTTAGAGACCTTATCGGATTATTTTGATTATTGTTTTTCGCAATACGTAAACGCAAAAGGGCAAATAATTTTTTCTTATCTTTGCTGACTAATTGTAGGAATATTTCTTGGCCGAAAGAAGCTGAATAATCAATTCGATCAAGGATGATTTTTTCTTTTATTTGCCAAGCATCCTTAACTTCACGACAACGGATGCATTGACATTTTGATTCATTTTCAATTAGCTGGCGTAAATTGGAAATGGTTGGACCAGCAATAATTGATTCGGCAGGAACATCACGCACTAAACGAGAAATGCGCACGAAAGGCGGAATGATTTTTTCTTTTACGCGTAAAATAAATTCACGAAATTGTTCATTGTCAAGCGGAATATATTTTCCTTTTTTCCAAATAGAATACAGTTCACTGTCTTTTAATACGACAGTGGGATAAATTTTAAGCAAATCAGGCTGAAAATCCGGCGAAGAAAAAAGCATTTGAAACATTTGAAAATCTTTTTCAATGGTTGATCCGAGAAGCCCTGGCATTATATGATAGCTTATTTTAAATCCGCAATCTTTCAGGAGCTTTGTGGCGCTAATTGTTTCTGAAATGGCATGTCCGCGATTATTTTTTTGGAGAATATCATCAAATATGCTTTGCACGCCCAATTCCACTCTGGTGCAACCAAGTGTACGAAAATTCAAAATTTCTTTTTCGTTAATATAATCCGGTCTGGTTTCGAGGGTTAGCCCAATAATTCGACGATTGGCATTTTCATTTTTTTTCTGTTCTTTTTCCAACGCAATGATGGATCCATGCTCATTTTTTTCGGTAATCTGCTTTATTTTCGGATAATCATTTGTTGCTCGAAAACATTCTTTAATGAATTGTTTTTGATAATTTTTCGGTAAATAAGAGAAAGTTCCTCCCATTACGATTAATTCTATTTTATCGGTTTTGTGCCCGTTTAGTTCCAGTGAGCGCAAACGCTTTTGCACTTGTGCATAGGGATTGAAATTTACCGAAATAGCGCGCATTACCGCCGGTTCATTTTTAAGATAACTTTTCGGCATTTTATTTTCACTCGGGCAATAAAGGCATTTTCCCGGGCAAGAAAATGGCTTAGTTAAAACGGCGATAACGGCAACTCCGGAATAAGTGCGATTTTTTTTCCCGATAAGCACTTCCTCGATTTTTTTATTCGGCTTGATTTGTTTTTGCAAAACTAATTTGTTATAAATTTCACGCAAATCGGCGTTGGAAGGAATTGGCAACTGGAGCAGCTTGGAAACCTTTTTTTTGATGCGTGAAAAATCAACCGATGTTTCGGATAATTCTTGTATTGTCAATTTTACAAATTTGTCGTAAGATTTGAGCATAATCTATTTTGACTAATTAAGTTTTTTTGGCAGAAATATTTTTTATGAAAAATAATCGAATTGAGGAAATTTTAAATGGATTGGAAGCCGGGTATAATTTGATGGCTGATAAATTTTCCCAAACAAGATCTTTTTTTTGGGATGATTTGGCTTTTATCTCAGATTATATTGAAGATGGGGATACTCTTTTGGATTATGGCTGTGGCAATGGGCGTTTTCTGGAAATTATTAAAAATAAAAAAATAAATTATATTGGCGTTGACATTTCTCGCAACTTAATTGAATTGGCAAAAGCAAAATATCCAGAAAGAAAGGAATCTTTTTTGAAAATCTCCAGTCAAGATAGTTTAGCATTTTCCGATAATTTTTTCAATAAGATTATTTCTATTGCAGTTTTTCATCATTTTCCCGTAAAATATGCAAAGAAAAAGGCAAAAGAATTATATCGCTTGACGAAGCCGGGCGGAACGGTTGTTATAACCGTTTGGAATTTATGGCAAAAAAAGTATTGGAAAAATTTTTTTGACATTTCCGCATTAATGAGTAAAGCAACTCGGTTTGGTGAATGCTCGGGTTTTGGATTGAAAGATATTTTCGTGCCTTTTCGCAATAACAATGATGAAATCTTTAAGAGGTATCATCATATGTATAATAAAAAAGAATTGGAAGATATCTTTGTAAAAGCCGGGTTTGAAATAGAAAGCTGTTTTTTGGTGCGGAATAAAAATCTGGTGCTTATTGCAAAAAAATAAAATTATGCAATTAAAAATCGAAATTAATAATTTGGCAAAAAGTCCCGTGGAAAAAAAATTGCCCAAAACGATTACAAAATCAGCTATTAAAAAAAGCGGCTATGCTTTTTTGCGCAATAAGACTATTTCTTTGAGTTTTGCATGGGTGACTGAAACGGAAATTAAAAAAATAAATTATGCCTATCGTCATAAAAATAAAGCGACCAATGTGCTTTCTTTTTGCGAATATGAAAAACTTGCGGAATTAAAAAAAAATCAGGAAAAAGAAATATTTCTCGGAGAAATAATTTTGTGCTATAATTTTATTGAAGCAATAGCAAAAAAAAATAGCGCGCAAGAAGAAGGGGCGATAAAAAGAGAATTGGCAAAGGTTATTGCGCACGGAGTTTTACATCTACTTTGCTTTAGGCATGGTAAAAAAATGTTTGCGATTCAAGATGCTTGTAGTGAACAATAGATCATAACTGTTTCAAGTAAAATAACAAAATAATAAAATGAATAGAGTTAAAATTTTTTTTAAAAGTTCTTCTTATGCGATGCGCGGGTTGTCTTATGCATTAAGAAAAGAAAAAAATTTTCAAAATGAATTGGCAGTAGCATTTGCGGTTGTTTTAATGATGGCTTATTTTCATGTGAAAAGAACGGAAATAATAGTCTTGCTTTTAGTAATAGCGAGTGTATTGATTTTAGAGTTGCTAAATACTATTATGGAAAGAGTAGTTGATATTTTAAAGCCTCGCGTTCATCCCTATGCGCGGTTGATTAAAGATTTGATGGCTGGAGTTGTTTTGATTTCTTCCATTTTTGCGATAATTATCGGAATAATTATTTTTTTACCGTATATTTCCAGTCGCTGGCTTTAGCAATATTGTTGAATGTCGCGAAATATAATATAATCAAAAGGCAAAGTTTTTGGCTACTTATATAATTTCTAAAACATGTCGAAAAAAAATCTTATCGTTGGAATAGATGTTGGTTCATCTTTTGTGCGAACAATAATCGCACAGGTTCTTCCGCAAGAAGAAAATCTGAGAGTTATCGGAGTGGGTAGTGCGCCGTCTTTTGGCGTTAGAAAAGGAATTATTGTTGATTTGGAGGAGATAACCAGATCAATTAGCGAATCATTATTATCGGCGGAAAGAGTTTCCGGTGTGGAGGTTAAATCTGCTATGGTGGCTATTGGCGGTAATCATATTTCGGCTCAGTCTTCAAAAGGAGTTATCGCAGTGGGAAAAGCTGACGGGGAGGTTAGTTCTGGTGATGTTGCACGAGTAATCAGTGCCGCTCAGGCTATTTCAATTCCGCCCAATAAAGAAATCATTCATATTATCCCCAAGAGTTATGCTCTGGATGACCAAAAAAATATTCGCGATCCATTGGGGATGAATGGCGTTCGCTTGGAAGTGGATGCGTTGATTATTGAAGGATTAACGCCGCATATTAAAAATCTTAATAAATGCATCAATGAAGCCGGTGTTGTTGTTGATGGTTTTGTGTTATCTTCTTTGGCGGCAGCCAAAGCAGTGCTTACAAAAAGACAAAAAGAATTGGGTGTAGTGCTTGTTGATATTGGCGGTGGGTCAACATCAATTATTATGTTTGAAGAGAACGATCTTTTGCGAGTAGCGGTTGTGCCCGTTGGGGGAAGTCATATTACTAATGATATTGCGATTGGTTTGCGCACTTCTATTGATGTTGCGGAAAGAGTGAAACTGGAATTTGGCAATGCTATGCCACAAGAAATTAGTAAGAAAGAAAATATCGATTTATCACAAATTGATTCTAACGAAGAGGGGATTGTTTCTCGTTATCATGTGGCGGAAATTATAGAGGCGCGTTTAGAAGAAATTTTTACATTAGTGAACAAAGAATTGAAATTGGCAGGGAAAGAACAATTGCTTCCTGCGGGGGCAGTCATTACCGGCGGAACAGCTAAATTACCGGGATGCGTTGATTTGGCAAAAAATATTTTAGCGTTGCCTGCACAAACCGGCTTTCCAATCCCATTGGGTGGATTAGTTGATAAGGTTGACGATCCAGCGTTTTCAACGGCAGTCGGTTTGGTTTTGTGGGGTATGGAAGAAAATCAATCAATTGGTGGTGGAATGGCAAGTAAAAGCGTTTTTTTAGGCGGAAAATTTAAGGAAATGATTGAAAAACTGAGACGAATATTCGGAAAATTTTTACCGTAATAAAACAGAAAAAAACCTCGTTTGACATTTATTGGAGTAATGTGATAGATTTAATTATCAATGACTGCTTTATTTTGCTTTAATAAGTGAAACAAAGAGATATAAAAATAAAAAACAAAAATAAGAATAGATCCCACAAGACCTGTGTTTTTTAATGTATAAATATATCTCATAAAAATATATGGCAGAAATCAAACCACCAGTAGAAACATTTGTTCGTATTAAAGTTGCGGGAGTTGGCGGTTCGGGCGGACACGGAATTAGCAGAATGATCGACACAAAAATAAAAGGCGTTGAGTTTGTGGCGATAAATACCGATGCGCAAGACTTGCATCATAACAGAGCGACAGAAAAAGTGCATATTGGTAAGAATTTAACCAAAGGCCTGGGTTCCGGAATGAATCCCGATGTTGGAAGGCAAGCGGCGGAAGAAAATCGTGATGAAATTCAGGAGGTACTCAAGGGTTGCGATATGGTTTTTGTTACCTGTGGATTAGGAGGAGGAACAGGAACTGGAGCGGCCCCGATTGTCGCAGAAACAGCCAAGGAGTTGGGTGCACTAACAGTAGCTGTAGTAACTAAGCCTTTTAGTTTTGAGGGCGCGCAAAGACGAGCGATTGCCGAAGAAGGATTAGCCAATCTGAAAGAACGAGTTGATACATTGATTACTATTCCGAATGATAAATTATTGCAAATAATTGATAAAAAAACTTCGTTGATCAATGCTTTTAAAATTGTCGACGATGTGCTTAGACAAGGCGTACAAGGGATTTCTGATTTGATTACGAAGCCCGGCGTAGTTAATGTTGATTTTGCCGATGTGCGGGCGATTATGAATAATAGCGGTTCTGCTCTTATGGGAATAGGAATCGGAACAGGGGAAAATCGTGCTGCTGATGCTGCCAAGGCTGCGATTAACAGTCCTCTTTTGGAGCTTTCTATTGATGGGGCAAGAGGAGTTCTTTTTAATGTTTCCGGATCATCTGATTTGACAATGCTTGAAATAAACGAAGCGGCAAATATAATCACAGAAGCGATTGATCCGAATGCCAAGGTAATTTTTGGTGCGGTGGTTGATGAATCATTAAAAAAAGGCGAGGTGCAGATTACGGTTGTGGCAACCGGATTTGATGAGGAAAAAGTCAATGAATCTCCAATAGATAAAGCGAGTAGAATAAAAAATATTGAAGAGAAAAAAAATAATAACGACAATGAGTTGAAAAGAGATGATTTCAATAGCTTTTCTCGCAGAGATGAACCAAGAATGATTATTGAAGAAAAAGTTCCGCCAAAGATTCAAAGACCTTCAACTTTTCTGCAAAAAGAAAAAACATTAGCTGATGATGACGATGATGAATTGGAAATACCCGCGTTTATTCGTAGAAAAATGGGCAAGTAGGATTCTGGATAATATTGGAAAAAAGCGCTGAAAAAAAGCGCTCTTTTTTTGCAAAAAATAATATTTTATATTATGCTGTAAAAGTAATATTCGGAGATCGTCTAACGGTAGGACAACAGACTCTGACTCTGTTAATTGGGGTTCGAATCCCTATCTCCGAACTGACAATGCGTAAATTTTAGGAGGAATATTTTTTGTAAACATTATTGTCAATTAAATAATTAATAACTAAATTTATGAAAATTGATAATTCCCCGCAATTGCAACTTACGCCAGAGGAAATATTGAAAATACAAAAGGAGTATGCCCCGGATTTTAATAATTAAATTTGGGATTATCTTAATAATAAACAGCAATCAAAAAATAATCCGATATTAAGAGTATTTATTTCATCCAAGCAAGTTTAAATGAAAAAGCTTAAAAAAATTTTTTTTCAAAAATATAAGCGTTAAATTTTAGCTTCTAGATAAACAAAAACACTATTATAAAAATAATGTTTTTTTGTTTTTATGTGGAAAATCGATTATCTGTCCACATTTTATAATAAATATTTGAGTGCGTGCCCCCTGCAGGATTCGAACCTACGGCCTTCTGGTCCGAAGCCAGACGCTCTAATCCGCTGAGCTAAGGAGGCAATGTTTACGGGTGGTTAAAGGGAATCGGACCCTTGTAACTGGTACCACAAACCAGTGTTCTGCCATTGAACTATAACCACCATATATTTATTCATTTGTGTGCACCCACCAGGATTTGAACCTGGGACCATTTGCTTAAGAGGCAACTGCTCTACCGACTGAGCTATGGGTGCTCTTTTTGCTTTGTGCGCCGGGCAGGAATCGAACCTGCGACCAATAGCTTAGAAGGCTACTGCTCTATCCACTGAGCTACCGGCGCAGCGCATGTATTGGGCAATTAATCATTGACTATTTTTCATTGAGTCGATGATTTTTTTATAAATAACTCGTTTATACTAACAAAAATAAATTGATAAGTCAATGCAATACGCAAAAAAAATCAATTTGCCGGAACAGGGTGTGGATATTTGCTTGGCGATTCATAATTACTCTTGAAAATAGCTTCTCTGGCTAGATGATTATCTTTATCATAAACTTGTTGAGTAAAAATTGTTTTCATTGAACCATCAGGATTTCTTTCTAAAATAGTTGGACCAATTATTTTAATGGTTTGTCCCGTGGATGTGCCATAAAATTGAAAAGTCAAAATAGTTCCTTCTATTTTTGTTTGAATTAAAATATATCCAGGGGTATTATTTATAAACTTCAAGTCCGGCCGGGGAATATAGACCGTTGCATCCATTCCTTGCGGGTTATAGTAGCTTACGGGATAGGCATGATTTTGGCGCGCGGTAATTTCCAAGCCTGAATAAATTGCAGCACGAAAGGCGGTTGTTGAAACTTGACAAATACCGCCACCATAGTCCGGTTCGGTTTTATCCTGTTTAATTACTAATTCAGGGAGATAGCCATGTTCAGCATCAACCGGTCCTAGCGTATCAATAAAAGAAAATTCTTCTCCCGGCTTAATTAATACACCATTAAATTTATCAGTGGCTATTTTAATATTGGCAATTCTGTTTCTGGAAGATCCTCTAAAATCGGAATGTCCCTCTCCAATGAGTGTATTAATACCCATTGAATCGGTTGAATTCTCTCCGATTTTTGGGTTGATTTCTTGATATGGCAATGCAAGCATTTGTGATTCGGAAGAATTTTTCAGATAATCGATAATTGCTTTGGCACTTTTGTTTTCGTCCAGGGAAATCCCTTTTTCGCTCAAAGAGAATGCGGAAACTTTTCCATTTTCTATTTTTAAACGAGCGTCAACCGGATCTCTATTAACTCTTGTCGCAAGTGTGGAGAGGGATTTTTTGAGCAAATCCGTATTTATCAGTAAGGCGCTTTCTTTGCGAATATGATTTTCTTTTCGTATATCAAAAGATAATTCACAGGGCAGTGATTTATAGTATGTGCACAAGTCGGGGTTCTCTATTTCCGAAGCATAATTTTTAGCATAGTTTAAAAAGATTTTTTCGCTTAGCCAACTACTCACTTCAGATTGCGAAAATGAATCATTTATGCCGTCAACATTAAAGTTGATGGGTTGATTTATTTTTGAATCAATTTCTTTTTGCGTGAATGTTCCCAAATCAATCTCACCACCAAAAGCAACTGGCGAAGCCAATAAGAAAAAAAATAGAAAAATAAAACAATATAATGAAATTCTCATATTCTTTAAGATACTCTGAAAAAAGGATAAAATCAATGATTATAAAAAATAAAACCCCGCAAAGATGCGGGGGCGGAAAAAGGGCAGGCTAAAAATTAGCTTAAAAACCGCGCACCTGGATTTTTTTAGTTCTGTTGTTGATCGCTTTAGGCATGCGCACAGTAAGGATTCCATTTTTCATTGAAGCCTCGATTTTATCGGCAATCACATCAACCGGCAAAATTACACTGCGGGAAAACGTTCCCCAATAACATTCCTGATAATAATAGTTTTCCTCGGAAACTTGTTCTTCATTTTTTCGCTCTCCGCGAATAGTGAGCATATCATTGCTAATGTTCACATCCAAATCTTCCGGTTTTACTCCGGCAATTGTGGATTTTATCACTACATCAGTATCGGTTTGGTAGACATCGATGGTAAGTTGTCCTTCATTATTGTCTTCTAACCCGGAAGAATGTAAATCTTCTTGCTCGCGAGAAAAGTGATGCGAAGTTGCATGCGTGGAAATTTCAGTTTCTCTTTCTCTGGGATTTTCATCAAAAAAATCAATACTGGGAGATATTGAGCGTTCTGTTTCATAGATGTCTGTTTCGATTGTTTTTGCCCCTGTCAGTCTTTCAAGAAAAGATTTTTTTATTTTTGTCATAGTTTTTTTATGATTATTTACTTAACATCTAAATTATAGCTAATTATGAATTTTTGGCAAGCGCATTATTTTTTTAGATAGTAATAAATTTTTCCAGGGTAGCTGTTTATAATAATTTTTTCAGGAGTCCAATCGGGAATATTAAAAGCATAAGAAATAATTCTTGTGCCTGTTTTAAGTTCTTTTTCAAATTTATTTTTTAGTCTAAGCATTGCTTTGGGAGTCAAGAAGCAGAAAATAATATCGGCGTCACTCAGATTTGCGTTGTAAAAATTTTTTAAATAAATCGTTGAGTTTTTTACGCCATTAATCCATAGGTTGTATTTTGCCATAAAAGCAAGCGCCGGTGATAGTTCAAAGCCATAAGTATTCAGTCCGAATTTTTTGTAAGCGATTAGCATTGTTCTGCCCGTTCCCGCTCCGAGATCGTAAAATTTTTCATTCGGCTTGGCTTGGCATATTTGCAATGATTTCATCGTCGCTTTTTTAGGAGAAAAAAGAATTGGAGCTCCGATATAAAAACTATAAATACTCATCATGGCAATAACGACAAGCGAAATAATTAAAAGCAGTAAAAGAATTGACAGCATTTTATTTTTTTTAAAAAAATGTATTAGTGTCTAGCATATAGATCTCAGTCTATTATAACGCTTTAGATTATTTTTAACAAAATATAATTTTAGGAAGTTATGCGGAAAATTTTTTAATTGAGGCGGAAAAACATTTGTTTATGAATTTATTGTCAGTTTCCGTTAAATACGCTAAAATTAAGATATTAAGATTTTTTATAAAATTTATTAAAGTTATTTTTATGCGCGAAGATATCTTGGAAGCCAAACTGGAAAAACTAAAAAATATTCAAGAATTTGGAATGGAAGCTTATCCTGAAAAATGTGAACGGTCAATGAGTAATTCTGAAGTACTGGAGAGTTTTGCGGAATTATCTGCTGACAGTCAAGAAGATTTGATCTTGCTTGGTCGGGTAAAATCCAATCGGCCAATGGGCGGATCGACTTTTGCGCATATTGAAGATGGCGCGGGAAAGATTCAGATTTTCTTAAACAAAAAAAACATGGATGAGGCAAAGTATAAATTATTCGTTAAAAATATTGAAATTGGTGATTT
>JAJYDG010000021.1 GCA_021777675.1 bacterium
TAAATAGTAACCGAATTGTTTGGCTGGCATAATGAGAAATATATTGGTTAATTCGACTCCCTATTTTAACATAGGAGTGTCCAAGATGTATCTCATCTTATTCAGTGTTTTAGCAAAAAGTTTATTTTTTAGCTATTTTTAGCTGTTTTTTTATATAATTTTTTATTTGTCGGTTGACAAGATTATGGAATTGTGTATAATGATATGATATAATCATTACAGTGAAGCAGTGGAAATGGTCTTGAATTATTTTTTTAGCGCTTTTGTCTTTTTGTTGTGTATGCGGCTATTCTTTTAATTTCAAGAATCATTGTGTTTTCTTGCTCGTTTCCGTTTGTTTGTATTATTGTCTAGAAATATCTTATTCAATCTATAATAACTTAATTAACAAAATATTTGCTTTAAAATCAATAAAAAGCAGATTAAATCTAATGTGAAGTTTGCTTATTTTCGCAAACTTTAAAATTTAAATTCTATGTTTAGCAGAACAAATGTGTCGGCTCATTTTGGAGGATATGCACCCGCTACTCCCAATGCCGTTAAAAAACAGCCGGGTGGTATGAATAAAAAGAATATTTATAAAAATCAAGCCAAGGATCCAATGCCGGAAAATTCAGCAAGGGGTGCTTTGCGTATAATTCCTCTTGGCGGGCAAGAAGAGGTCGGTCGCAATATGACTGTTTTTGAATATGACGATGATATTATTATTTTGGATATGGGAATGCAATTTCCCGAGGAAGATATGCCGGGGATTGATTATATCATACCAAATATAAGCTATTTAAAGGGGAAGGAAAAAAGAATTCGCGGAGTAATTCTTAGCCATGGACATCTTGATCATATTGGCGCTGCGCCACTTCTGCTTAAAACTTTAGGTTATCCTCCGGTTATTGGACGCGACATGACATTGCTTATGGTGAGAAAAAAAATGGAAGATTTTGAAAAAGGCTCTGCGCAACAGCTTAAAGCAATAAGGATTAAATCTGTTGCCGATAAAATTCGTTTGGGAAAATTTGAAATTGAATTTTTTGATGTGGAGCATTCAATTATGGACGCTGTTGGTGCTATTATTAAAACTCCCGCTGGAACAATTATTCATCCGGGAGACTGGACAATGGAGAAGGGTCCTAGCGGAGAAAGTTTGGTTTCTTATCGAAATCTGGCAAAATTACCCAGCCCGCGCATTTTGATGTTGGAAAGCTTGGGCGCGATCGTTACAAGTCCCAGTCGCACAACAGAAGAGGAGATGTATCGTAATTTGGAAAAATTAATTGATGAAGCTACGGGTAAGATTATTATTGGAACTTTTTCTTCGCAAATTAAACGCATTGGACATATCTTGGAATATGCAGAAAAAAAAGGCAAGAAAGTGGCGCTAGACGGATATAGTATGAAAATGAATGTCGAAATCGCCAAAGAATTAGGTTATATTAAAATGCACAAGGAAACACTTATTCCGGTTAATGATATCCATAAATATCCGGATAATAGAATTGTGATTATTTGCACTGGCGCTCAGGGCGAAGGCAACGCTGTTTTGTCGCGCATAATAACGGACAATCATCGTTTTATTAAAGTGCGCAAAAATGATACGATCATCTTTTCTTCTTCGGTTATTCCCGGAAATGAAAGAACGATTCAACGATTAAAAGACAATCTTTATCGCAAATGTGATAATGTTATTCATGGCGATTTGATGGATGTGCATACCAGCGGACATTGCACGGCAATGGATATTCAAGAAATGCTTAGACAAATAGCGCCGGATTTTTTCATTCCCGTTTATGCCAATCATTATATGCTGAAGGAAGCTGAAAAGCTGGCAACACGGATTGGATTTCGCAAGGAAAATATTTTTGTGTTGGATAATGGCCACATTTTGGAAGTCCAAAAAAACACGGCAAAAATTCTAGCTAAAAAAGTTGATACCAGCTATGTTTTTGTCGATGGGCTTGGTGTCGGAGATATTGGGCAAGTTGTTCTTCGCGATCGCCAAGTTTTGAGCGAAGACGGTATGTTCATGATTACGGTTATTTTGGATAGTAAGACTAAAGAAGTGGTAGGAAATATTCAAATTACTTCTCGTGGCTTTATTTATGTTAAAGATAATTTTGATTTAGTGAATGAGGCAAAAACTAAAGTTAAAAAAGTAATCAAAGAAACCACTTCCAAAAAAACTTCTGTGGAAAAGAAATTTATTGAAGATAATATTCGCGAAGCGATTGGTCAATATCTTTTTGTCAAAACTCAACGTCGCCCGATGGTTTTACCGGTGATTGTTGAGGTTTAAAATTGTCAGATTTGATAAGGCAAGCTAAAATTAGAGCAGTTATTTTATTTAAAATAAAACTTATGAAAAAACGTATTTTTTCAGGCGTTGCTCCATCGGGCAATTTGCATATTGGGAATTATCTGGGAGCGATTAAAAATTGGGTTAAATTGCAAGAGGAATATGATTCAATTTTTTGCGTTGTCGATATGCATGCCATTACGATGCCAAGAGATCCTGAGGAACTTCGAAAAAAAACCATTGAAATTGCTAAAATTTATTTAGCGGCAGGAATTGATCCGGAAAAATGCGCTATTTTTATTCAATCGCATATTGCCGAACATGCAGAATTAATGTGGATTTTAAATACAATTGCAAAAACAGGGGAGCTTTCTCGTATGACTCAGTTTAAAGATAAAGCAGAGTTGAGCACAGGGGATGGTGGATCATTTGAAAATGTTCCATTGGGAATTTTCAATTATCCCATACTGATGGTAGCTGATATTTTATTATATAACACTGATTTAGTTCCGGTTGGTGAAGATCAGCTTCAGCATATTGAAATAACCAGAACATTGGCCAATCGATTCAATAAAAGATTCGGGGAAGACACTTTTGTTATTCCAAAATCTTTTATAACAAGGGAGGGGCAAAGGATAATGGGTTTGGATAATCCGATGAAAAAAATGTCCAAATCAGCCAAATCCGAATATAACTATATTGCGCTTAGCGATGATGCTGAAACTGTGCGGAGAAAAATCAAAAAAGCCGTAACGGATAGCGGTAGTGAAATTGTTTATTGTGAAGATAAGCCAGCGCTAAAAAATCTGATTAATATTTATAGTCTGTTGGGCAATAAAAATCCAAAAGAAGTTGAAAAACTTTTTATCGGTAAGGGTTATTCAGACTTTAAATCAGACCTTTCGGAGGTGATTATTAACTTTCTCAAGCCGTTTCAAGAAAAAATGAATGAATTAAGCGATGAAAAAGTTCTGGGAATCTTGCGATCCGGGGCGGAAAAAGTCCGACCGTTGGCCAGAAAAAAACTGATTGAAGTGAAGAAAAAAATCGGGTTCATGCTCTAGTGTTATTTTTTTTATTTTCTAATAATATTTAAAAGCTCCACTTTTTTTTCTTCCATCAATTCTTTTGTTTTTGTTTCCAAGTTCAATCTTAATTTCGGTTCTGTATTTGAAGCACGAACATTAAACCACCAATCGGGAAAATCAATGCGAATTCCGTCCAATTCATCCAGTTTTCCGTTGCGGTATATTTCTTTCAGTTTTCGTATTACCGCATCTTTGTCGGCGACATCGGAATTAATTTCTCCGCTATGAAAGTATTTTTTTAAATCGGCAATCAACATTGACATCGTTTTTCCTGTTTCATTCATAAGGTTCAAAAGAGTAAGAATGGCAAAGGTGGTCATTTCCGCTTTACTATTTTCGGAAAAAAAGTAGTGCCCGGAAAGCTCTCCGGCAAAAATAGCGCCTTCTTCGCGCATTTGTTTTTTAATGAGTGAATGTCCAACGCGACAACGATTGACCTTTCCACCTGCTTTTTCGATTGCTTCACGCACGGAATTAGAGCTGCGTAAATCCATTAGAATTAGTCCGCCTGGATTTTTCTTAAGTATTTCTTTGGCAAGAAGGGCAATGAGATAGTCCATTGGCACAATTTCTCCGGTTTCAGTAACGAAACCAACACGATCGGCATCACCATCATAAGCAATGCCCAAATCAGCTTTTTCGGCAATTACTTTTTCTTGAAGCGCTTTAAGCGTTTCGGTTTTCAGAGGATTGGCTTCGTGATTGGGAAAATTTCCATCTAATATATCATAGAGATAAATTGATTCAATTTCAGCGGGAAATTTTTCAAAAACAGCTTTATCCAAAATTCCCATGCCATTACCAAAGTCAAACACTAGTTTTTTCTTGGCGCAACCAGTAATAAAAAAATTTTCCATATAGATGAGATATTTTTCCAAAAAATCCAACCGTTTAGCTATGTTTCCCTTTGCTTCACTCTTTGGAAATTTTTCTGTTAATGCCAAATCTCTAATTTCTTCCATTCCGCTACCTTCGCCAATAGGTATGGCGTTTTTGAGGCAGAATTTCATCCCATTATATTCTGCCGGATTGTGTGAAGCAGTGATCATTATTGCCGCGTCAGCTTCAATTTGCCATGAGGAAAAATAGAGCATCGGGGTAGTGGAGAGACCAATTTTTATCACATCTGCACCTTGGTCGGTTATCCCACTAATTAATCCGGATTCAATTTCGCTCGATGATTCACGCATATCAAATCCGATAATTACTTTTTTAGCTCCAGTATGCGTTACTAATGCGCGGCCAATGTAATAAGCGGCATCTTTATTGATTTCTTCGGGATAAAGTCCGCGAATATCGTAGGCTTTGAAAATTTTTGAATTCATAGTGTCATCTCGAATTTTTTAATGCATTAATTTCAAGTCTTAATTCATCAATTTGTTTTTGTTGATCAAAATATTTGGAAAATAGATCATCAATTTTATGAGTCAATTCTTTAATAGCTTCAATGAGTGGCGCAACTAAATTTCCATATTCAACTGATTTTAATCCGGTTTTTGGATTTGTGCTCACTAATTCGGGGTAGACCTTTTCAACATCTTGAGCAATTACACCAATATTTCTATTTTCACCCATGGCTTTGTCTTTCCAATAAAAAGAGAGCCCATTTATTTGATTTATTTTATCAAGAGAGTTGCTAAGCGGAGTGATGTTTTCTTTTAATCTTCTGTCGGAATCATTGTAAGCATTGACAAAATGTATGTTATTGGCATATATGGTGTTCATGTTACTTGTTCCGCTTGGAGTAACATAGTAGCTCGAATTATTTATATCAGAAAAGGTAGCGGCTGTAAGGATTGTTGGCGTTCTAATGCCAAAAACACTTGTAATATAAGCAAAAGAACCGGTTGAAGCATTTAATGTGTTTAAATTCGATGTGCCGCTGGGATCAAGATAAAAGCTGGTGTTGTTTGTATCATAAAAAATAGTGGCATATTCTGCACCATCGGAACCGGAGTAATGATTGCCTTGCCAAGTGTTAAGCTGCAATTTCGAACTAAGTATGCCAGATAACCAATTACCTGCCCAGCCCATATATATGTCTCCATTAGTCTGATAGTAATTTCCATATTGCCAAGTATTCCAATTGATGCTATTTGCTACTACTGGCCAAGAGTTTCTGCAATCTGAACCAATGCAAAGATTTCCGTTGGCGCGAATATTGGTAGCTTGCATTTCTCCGGGAGCATAAATATTACCGGCACCATAAGCGCGAATCCATGTATTGTCAGTCATATTTAAACCGGAGCCATGATCTTGAAAATATAAACCCGTATCTCCTTGTGATCTAAACCAGTTATTGGCATAAATAGTACTTACCTGGCTGCCTCCATCCGGATTAAGATAATACCCGGTATTATTAGTATCATAAAAAATAGAAGCGTATTCTTCACCGTTGGGACTCGCAAAGTAATGCCCGCCTTGCCATGTGTTGAGTTGTAGTCCTCCAGCTGCCCAAGAGTTCCTGCAATCTGAACCAATACAAAGATTTCCGTTGGCGCGAATATTGGTAGCTTGCATTTCTCCGGGAGCATAGATATTACCAATGCCGGTGGCTCTGATCCAAGTATTATCAATCATATTAAAACCGCCATTATGATCAGAAAAAGAAAGCCCGGCACTTCCTTGGGCAAAAAAACCTCCATTGGCATAAAGCGAACTGATTTGTGAAGTACCAAAAGGGTTGAGATAATAAGCGGTATTGTCAGTATCCCAAATAATCGGTGCTATCACACCGCCATTAATATAAAGAGCTCCGCTTTTAGTTTGAGTCGATGCGCCTGTATTGATCGGGGCTCCTAGATTTCCATTGGGTGCGGTGAGCGTCGGCTCTGTCCAGGCATGAACTAACTGAAGTGACAACCCGACAACAAAAGAAGCAATGATAATTATTCCTATATGGATTATTTTTTGTATTTTTTCCTTTGGAATCTTATTCATTTTTTTTATTTTGAAAATTAATTTTTTTTATGGGTTGATTTTTATATAAAAATCAACACTTTATAATTTTATTTTAATCTATTTTTGTTTATATTGCAATTTAAGTTATCCACAATGTTTGAATTTTTTATTTTTTTGTGATAAAATTATTATATTAAATATTTTTTTTAAGTCTGATTATAAATAATATGAAGTTTGAAACCATAGCAAATAAAAAAAGAAGCGAAGCTCGCAATGAAGGAGGATTGAAAGCATATGAGCGAAGGATTTTGACTGAGTCGAAAAAAGCATTGATCAGTTTTTTTGTTGATGAAAAAAAAGTTGGAGAAATAATGGCAATTCTTGAAAAAAATATTGATCAATATCGTGATTCTTGGGAAAGAAATCTTGCTTTGGCAAAAAACGCGGAAGCTACTGAATATATGTGTGCGGCAGATTTTTTAGAAAAGGGAATGTCTGAAATTAAATTTGATTCTATCCAGGATGAAAATATGGCAAAAAAATCAATTTCCCTGCTAAGAAGAGAAGCTGTCAATTTGGTTCAATAATATTGTAAATTTGCGTGCAAAATAAAAAATGCCATTTTTGTAATTAAAAAATGGCATTTTTTTTGATTTGATAATTTTTTTAATGAATCATAAATAACGATTCATACTCATTTCCGGCTTTTCGCATATCATCTTTTGATATGCAATTCAGCGCATAAGCAACCATTAGGTATGCCCAAAAATAATTTGGGGAAGTTTCGTTTTCTCGCGCCTGATTTAAGAATTGATTTATTAGATCAGAAGTTAGGGTACTGGCACCTGAGTTTTTTTGTGCCAGAATTTCGCGTATTAAGCTTTTTTTCATAATAATCTCTCCTTTGTTTTTAAAGTGCGGATTTATGTTTAAATCCATTTACACTAGCATATAGCCATAAAATGTCAAACATAAATTTGTTTGAGGATATTATGTGGATAACTTTTTAATTTTTGGCTTAAACAGGATAATTTTTCTAGAGAGAGAAAGTTGATTTGAATGTGTTGACTAGTGAGCGCTGGTGGAGTAAAATAGATTTAAGATACATTGAAGTGGGGTGAAGTGGGGGGATATTGTTAGAAAAAATAAGCAAAAGCAGATGTTTATTGGTGAATATCAACATTCAATTGATCCAAAAAAAAGATTGGCTGTGCCAAGTAAGTTTCGTGTTGAATTGGAAAATCGAGTGGTTATAACAAGAGGATTGGATAAGTGTTTATTTGTTTATCCGATGAAAGTTTGGCAAGAATTGGCGGAAAAATTAGGTGCAATTCCAATGGGCGAATCGGCAACAAGAAGTTTTGTACGTTTAATGTTGGCGGGAGCGGCGGATGTGGAAACGGATAAGCAGGGCAGAATTCTAATCCCGGATTATTTAAAAGAATACGCCGGACTTGATCGCAATGTGGTAATCGCAGGAATTTATAATCGTTTGGAAATTTGGGATGAAAAAAAATGGAATGAATATAAAAAGAATGCGGAGAAAAATAGCGATGAAATTGCCGAACAGCTTGGAAAGTTGGGGGTATATTAAAAAATATGACAATTCACAAGTCGGTATTATTAGATGAAACAATTGAGCTATTGAATTTGAAAGCGGGAATGGTTGTGGTTGATGCGACATTGGGAGGAGGCGGACATTCGCGAGAAATATTAAAAAAAATTGGAAAATCAGGACAGTTAATCGGTTTTGATGCGGATATGGTAGCTATAAAAGAATTTGAAAAAGAAATAAAAAAATATAACTGGAGAAATATAGTTTTAGTAAATGCGAATTTTAGAAATTTAACAAAAGAATTGGTAAAACTGGAAATTGGGAAAGTGGATGTAATTTTGGCTGATATTGGTTATTCTTCCGATCAACTGGGAGATGTTCGGCGGGGAATCAGTTTTCAGGTGGAATCTCCGCTGGATATGCGTTTTGACAAAAATCAGGAATTGACGGCGGAAAAAGTTATAAATGAGTACGGGCAAGAAGAGTTGGAAAATATATTGCGCAAATTCGGTGAAGAAAAATTCGCTAAAAATATCAGCAAGGGAATTTTAAAATATAGAAAAGAAAAAAAAATCAAAACTACAAAAGAGTTGGTAGAAATTATTGAAAACAGTATACCGAAAAAATATCATTACGGAAAAATTCATCTGGCGACAAAAACATTTCAGGCAATCAGAATTGAAGTTAATAAAGAGTTAGAAAGCTTGCAGAATTTTTTACCGCAAGCATTGAATTCGCTCAAGCCCAGGGGACGGCTTGCGGTGATTTCTTTTCACTCATTGGAAGATCGGATTGTAAAAGAAATATTTCGGGAAAATGCAAGGGGATGCATTTGTCCGAGAGATTTTCCGGTTTGCCTTTGCGGCGAGGTGGAAAAAGTAAAGATTATTACAAAAAAACCATTGATGGCAGGAGAAGGCGAATTGGAAATCAATCCCAGATCAAGAAGCGCAAAATTGAGAGTTTGTGAATTGATTTAGCATTAAATTGTCAAAAAATAAAAAAACAAAATGGCAAATGTGGTGATTATTAGCGATAAGCGTAAAATTAAAAAATCCGAAAAAGATGATTTTGGCAAAAAAGGTAGTATAAAAATCAGCTTGGTCGGAACGGGTTTCTTTGTGGCGACATTTATTATTTCTTGCAGTGCTTTTTATTTATTCCAAGTGAATGATTTGGCGATAAAGGGTTATGCGATAAGAGATTTGGAAACAAAAATTGCCAATCTCGAAAAAGATAACAAAAAAATGCAAATTCAAGAAATGGAACTTCGTTCAATGTATTCCATTGAAAAATCAGTCCCCGATTTTAATTTGGTAAGTCCGACAGATGTGAAATATTTGGAAGTCAATGGTCAAATAGCTTTAAAATAGATACTATCTAAAATTCAATGACAAATGCGCAAAATCAGAAAAAATATAAAATTAATAATCAAAGTAATGCAGAGAAAGAAAAGAATCCGCGAATTTACGCATTGGTTTTTTTGATATCCGGTATCGCTTTGGTGATATTTTTTCGATTGTATTCATTGCAAGTGAGCGCGCATGATTCTTATTTGGCTTTGGCGGAAAATCAGCATTCTATTTTTAAAAACTTAGTTCCGGAACGAGGAGAAATTTATTTAAAAGATCGAGATGCGCTATATCCTGTTGCGGTTAATAAAGAAGTTGGAATGGCGTTTGCTGTGCCGAAAGAAATTCAAAATCCAGCTGATGTCAGCAATAAGCTAGCTTCAATTTTAGGGCTTGATCGAGATCAGCTTTTTTCTAAGCTGAGCAAAGAAAATGATATGTATGAAGTTTTGAAACATAGACTTAGCGATGATGAAGCAAAAAATATTGCGAATCTTAAGATAAAGGGGGTATATCTAACGGATGAGGCGTTGCGTTATTATCCGGCAGGAGAATTGGCTGCTAATGTTTTGGGTTTTGTCGGTTGGCGTAATAATGAATTTGGAGGTCGTTACGGTACGGAATTATATTTCAATGATCAATTGAAGGGACAACCCGGGTCATTATTTCAAAGCAGGGACAGCTCTGGCAGATGGATTGCTACGGGAGATAAAACTATCGCTTATGCTAAAAATGGAGATAGCTATGTTTTGACAATTGATCATGCGGTTCAATATGAAACGGAAAAAATATTGAAAGCTGCAATAGAAAAGTTTCAAGCAACCAGAGGAACAATTGTTGTTATGGATTCAGCAACGGGAAAAATCTTGGCGATGGCGAGTTATCCCACTTTTAATCCGAATGATTACGCAAAAGAAGATAATATGGATGCTTTTCGCAATTTGGCAGTAAGCGATCCCTATGAATGTGGCAGTGTGTTTAAGGCCATAACATTAGCATCGGCAGTTGATGCCGGAAAAATAACTCCCGACACAACATATATCGACACGGGCACGGTGGAAGAATCCGGCTATGCGATTCATAATTCAGATCTAAAAGGCAATGGCGTTCAAACGATGACACAAGTTTTGGAAAAATCATTAAATACCGGTGCCATTTTTGCGGAAAAATCAATCGGTAATGCGACATTTTTGGATTATATAAAAAAATTTGGCTTTGGCGCGCTAACCGGAGCGGATTTTTATGGAGAGGCGAATGGGAACATAAGTAACCTGAATAATTTAAAAAGTAATATTCAGTTTTTTACTGCATCCTATGGGCAGGGCATTACAGTCACTCCATTACAATTAGTTTCTGCTTATAATGCAATTGCCAATAACGGAATATTGTTAAAACCGCAAATCGTGGAAAAAGTAATTCATGCCGATGGCACAAGCACGGAAATTCCAACGCAAGAAGTTCGCCGAGTAATTTCGCAAGAAGCGGCCAACCTTACAAAAAAAATGCTTAGAAGTGTTGTGACCAATGGGCATGGAAAACAAGCGGATGTGCCTGGCTATTCGGTTAGTGGAAAAACCGGGACAGCTCAAGTTGCAAGCAATACTTCCAAAGGGTATGCTGATGGTCAAAGCATCGGATCATTTGCAGGATTTGCACCGATTGATAATCCTAAGATTACAATGCTGGTGCGTATGGACGATCCAAAAACCGTTCCATGGGCAGAATCAAGCGCGGCTCCAACTTTTGGAGAATTGATGAAATTTATTTTGGGTTACTATAATATTGAACCGACAGAAACATATCTTCCGACCGCTTGGGACAAATTTAATCAAACACATACATTGGAAAATGATTTTTTAAAAACTGATCAGCCGGGAATTGTTATTGGAAATACTCAACAAGCCGATTTAACTAATCAAAAAGATAAAAAACAATGAGCAATTACAAAAAAAATAAGTCATCGCAAGTTGATTTAATGAGCGGCAAAACAAAAAAAATAAAATATTTGGAAAAATGTTTGCGTTTTATGGCAAGCATGATTCTTAAAAAATATAAACCCAAAATTATTGCAATCACTGGCTCTATTGGAAAAACATCAACTAAAGAAGCGGTTTACGCTGTTCTTTTCCGTAACTTTAATGTAAGAAAAAGTGAAAAAAATTATAACAACGAAATTGGTGTCCCATTGACAATTATCGGAACAGACAGCGGAGAAGGATCATTTTTTGGCTGGTGCTTGGTTGCTCTGAGGTGGTTGGCAGTGTGGATTTTTCCTATTAAATATCCGGAGGTTTTGATTTTGGAAATGGCTGCGGATAGGGCGGGAGATTTGCAATATTTAGTTGAGTTTGCGCATCCCGATATTTCTATCATTACCGATATTTCCGCCAGCCATTTGGAATATTTTAAGACGCTCGATGAAATATTAAAAGAGAAAGCGACATTGGTTAAGGCGTTAGATAAGCAAGGTTTAGCGATTTTAAATATAGATAATATTTATTTGGAAAAATTAAAAAATGGATTAAATGCTAATGTTTTATCGTTTGGCTTTGCGGAGAATGCGGATGTGCGGGCGATGGATGTTTTTTTGAATTGTTGCGGAGAAAATGGCGATTTACTTGGTTTTTTGCAACGGAAAATAAATGGATTAAGTTTCAAACTTAATTATAAGGGCACAACTATGCCAATGCGTTTAAATAATATTTTAGCGAAACATAATATTTATGCGGCTCTTGGCGGAGTTTCAGCGGGAATCGGTATGGGCATGAATTTAGTTGAAATTGGTGCAAGCTTGGAAAACTTTATCTTGCCTTCGGGAAGAATGAATTTAATTTCTGGCATCAAAAATTCTTTTATTATTGATGATACCTATAATGCATCTGCTTCTTCAACTTTGGCGGCTTTGGAAATGTTATGCGAACTTCGTGGCGATCGCAAGATTGCTGTTTTGGGTGATATGCTTGAATTGGGAGTAAATACGGAAAAAGATCATATGGCCGTAGCGAAAAAATTTTTGGAAATTAAAGGCGATGTTTTTTTTGCCGTAGGAAAAAGAATGCAATTTGCAGTTGAAGAGTTGAAAAAAAATAACTTTAAGGGTGAAATTTATGTTTTTCAAAATCCAATGGATGCCGGATTGAAATTGCAAGAAATTTTGTGTAATGGTGATGTGGTTTTGGTTAAGGGTTCGCAAGGAATGCGTATGGAAAAGGTAGTTGAAGAAACTATGCTTGAACCGCAAAAAGCCCCAGGGCTTTTATGCCGACAAAGTGAAAAATGGAAAAATATTCCCTTCTCGACATAAAGCATTTTTTCCGATATACTCATTATTGTTAGCGATACTTTAAATATTGAGCATTTTGCGCTAAAAATCAAAATGATGGAAAAAGAGAATTTGGCGATTGAAAATTTGAAAAGATACAAAGAAAGACTGGATTTTTTTCTGAAGGAATACTTTATTGGAAAAATTGACGAGGCCAAGAAAATCGATCCGTTGGCAGTGCAAACTGCTGAAATGATTAGGGATTTTGTTCTTTCCGGAGGAAAAAGAATTCGTCCGGCACTTGTCTATTATGGTTATCTAGCAGCTGGAGGAAGCGATAATGAAAACATTGTCAAAGCATCAATGTCAATTGAATTGGCGCATATTTTTTTATTAATCCATGATGACATAATCGATCGGGATAACATGCGGCATAACAGTCCAACCGTGCATGAAAAATATCGCGCCTGGGGAGAAGAATTAAAATTAAACAAAAATGAAGCGGAACATTTTGGTAATTCCATGGCGATTGTTGCTGGAGATGTGGTATATTCTATGGCAAATGAAATTATATATACCTCGGATTTTTCACCAAAAATAATTCTTTCCGCACTAAAAAAAATTCAAAAAATTGTTTATCGCACTATTCCAGGTGAAATGCTTGATATTTTAATGGAAGCTAAAAAAACAGCAACAGAAGATGAGATTATGCGAATGTATGAAGGGAAAACGGCGCGTTATACATTTGAGGGGCCATTGCATTTAGGAGTGGCTTTGGCGGGAAAGGGTGATGATGAAAAATTATTAAAAACATTTACGAAATATTCTTTATTGGCTGGAAAAGCATTTCAATTGCAAGACGATATCTTGGGCATATTTGGCGATCAGCAGAAAATTGGCAAGACTGTCGGGGCGGATGTAATAGAAGGTAAACAGACATTGCTTTTTATAAAAGCGCTTGAACTGGGAAATCCAGAGCAAAGGAAAAAAATCAAGCAATTTTTTGGAAAAAAAGATTTGGATTTGTCAGAATTGAAAATATTTCGTAGAATTATCAAGGATACGGGATCCTTAAAATACTCGCAAGATTTATCGTCTGATTTGATAGAAAAAGCACTTGTGACATTAGAAAAGCATAAATTCGAAAATGCCGAAGCGCAGTTATTTCTAAAAGGAATTGCCGAGTATATAATAAAGCGAGAAGTTTAATATGCGTATTTATTAAATTATGGAAAATAATATGGAAGATTTGCCTAATCATATTGCCATTATTCCCGATGCTAATCGGCGCTGGGCGCGTGAGCGCGGGCTTGCGCCATGGAAAGGCCATGAGGTTGGGGCGGATAACTTTGAAAAATTAATTACTTACTCTCTCAAGAAGGGGATTAGGTGCCTTTCAATTTGGGGATCTTCAATCGACAATTTAACTAAGCGGCCTTTTGAAGAAAAGCGGGCGCTGTTGGATATTTACAGGCGTTATTTCACTAAAATGCTGGAAGGTAAAGAAATTTATGAAAATGAAGTGCAAGTAAATTTTATCGGGAGATGGGAGGAGCAGTTTCCTGATTCATTAAAGAAGATAATTTATGAAGTGATTGAAAAAACCAAGCATTATCAAAAGCGTTTTTTGAATTTTATGCTTGCCTATGGAGGAACTGATGACATGCTTTTGGCGGTGCAAAAAATTAATAAAAAATATCAACAAGGAATAAAAATTACCGCGGAAATAATCAAGGAAAATTTAATGACGGTCAATCTTCCGCCAGTGGATTATATGATTAGAACTGGGGGTGAGCCACACAATAGCGCTGGGTTTATGATGTGGGATACGGCAGACGCTCAACTTTACTTTTCCAATGAAAAATTTCCTGATTTTGATGAAGAGAAATTTCAAGAAGCATTGGAGGAATATTCCAAAAGACAGCGACGATTTGGTGCATAAAAATGCAAAAAGTTCACAAATAAATTAGTTAATTAGTAATTTTTTAATAAAAAATATATGGCAATGGAGTTTACCGATCAAAATTTTGATCAAGAAGTTCTAAAAAATGATAAGCTGGTGTTGGTGGATTTTTGGGCGCCATGGTGTGGGCCATGCCAAATGATGGGTCCGATAATTGAAGAATTGGCAAAGGAAATGGTAAATGAAGTCAAGGTGGGAAAACTGAATGTGGATGAAAATTCCAAAACAGCCGAGGAATTTTCAATTATGTCTATTCCCGCTCTCAAAATATTTAAAAATGGAAAAGTTGTAAAAGATTTTATCGGAGTGCAAGCCAAGGAAACATTGAAAGATGCCCTAAAAAGTTTGCAATAAAAACAATAAAAATATGGATGAAATTTATGATTTGGTTATTATCGGAGCAGGTCCGGCCGGACTTTCTGCTTCGATTTACGCTTCGCGTTACAAACTTAATCATTTGCTTTTAGGAGCGCAAATCGGAGGGCAAGTGAATGAAATTCATAGTATTGAAAATTGGCCGGGAGATATTTCCGTATCTGGATTTGATTTGCTTTCGCGTTTTGTTTCTCACGCAAAAAGTTTGGGAGTAACTCCGCAAAATGAATCAATTGTTTCAGTAAAAAAGGCGGTGGATGATATTTTTGAGATAACCACCGGTAAAAATATTCATAAAGCGCGTGCAATAATTATGGCGATGGGAACGGCATATCGCAAACTAAATATTCCCGGTGAAAAGGAATTCACCGGAAAAGGTGTTTCTTATTGCGCGACTTGCGATGCAATGTTTTTTAGAAATAAGATTGTTTCAGTAATTGGAGGAGGCAATGCCGCCGTGGTTGTGGCCTTGGAATTAACCGATTTTGCTTCAAAGGTCTATTTGATTTATCGAGGTGAGCGTTTTTCGGCCGAGCCTGTTTGGCTGGATAAAATGACGGCTAATCCTAAAATTGTGCCGATTAAAAATACCAATATCATTGAAATTAAAGGCGGTGAAAAAGTGGAAAAAATTATTTTGGACAATGCCTATGAAGATAATAACCATTTGGATGTCGATGGAGTTTTTGTAGAAATCGGATCTGAGCCGGGAATAGAACTTGCTGAGCGATTGGGCGTGGAAACGGATGAGCAGGGTTTTATCAAAGTTAATGCAGATATGAGTACCAATATTTCCGGCGTGTTTGCGGCGGGAGATATTACGACCGGATCAAATAAATTTCGACAAATTTTAATTGCAGCAGCAGAAGGCGCTGTAGCGGCAAATGGAGCGTACAAACTGCTTAAGTTGAAATAAGCAATCCTATGAAAAGTCAAGAATGTCCGTCGATTAAGCTTTCTAAGAAAATCGGTGGAAAAATCGAAATACAAAGCAAGATTAAATTAACAGATGAGAATCTAGCAATTTTGTATACTCCGGGGGTGGCGGAAGTTTCAAAAGCAATCGCTAAAAATAAAAAATTATCCTTTTCCTATACGATGCGCAAAAATACTGTAGCGGTTATTTCGGATGGCTCAGCGGTTTTGGGATTGGGCAATATTGGTCCGGAAGCGGCACTGCCGGTGATGGAAGGGAAGGCTTTGCTTTTTAAAGAGTTGGGCGGAGTGGATGCGATTCCAATTGTGCTGGCAACTCAGGATACTTGGGAAATTATCAAAATTATTAAAAATTTGGCGCCAACTTTTGGGGGGATTAATCTTGAGGATATTTCTGCGCCACGCTGTTTTGATGTGGAAGAAGCGTTGAAAAAAGAATTGGATATTCCGGTTTTCCATGACGATCAACATGGGACAGCGATTGTGGTTTTGGCGGGTCTCATTAATGCGCTGAAAGTTGTTAAAAAAGATTTGGCAAAAATTAAAATTGTTATTTCTGGCACGGGCGCGGCGGGTGTGGCGATTGCTAAATTGCTTTTGAAAGCAGGGGCAAAACATATTATTATGCTGGATCGGATGGGAATAATCCACAAAGAAAGAAATGGCGGACTCAATGGATCAAAAAAAGAAATCGCTGAAATTACCAATCCGGAAAATATTCGTGGCAATGTGCGCGATGCATTAACTGGTGCGGATGTATTTATTGGAGTATCCGCTCCAAATATTCTTACGGAAGAAGATGTTCGCCATATGAATAAAAACGCCATTGTGTTTGCTATGGCTAATCCTGTTCCGGAAATTATGCCGGAGAGGGCAAAGGCGGGTGGAGCACGGATTGTAGCGACCGGCCGTTCTGATTATGCCAATCAGATTAATAATGTCTTGGCTTTTCCGGGAATCTTTCGCGGAGTGCTTGATAACGGAATAAAAAATATTACCGAAGAACACAAGCTAAAGGTTGCTTACGCAATTGCCGGTTTGATAAAAAAACCGACTAGTGATAAAATAATACCAAGAGCGCTTGATAAAAATGTCTTGAAGAAGGTAGCTGAAGTATTTAAGAAATAAAATAAAAATGTATGAAAATTTACCGCAAAAAAATACAAGTAAAAAGCGCAAGTAGTGTGGAAATTATTGACATCACAAGAGAAGTTGGGGAAATAGTGGCAAATTCGGGAGTGCGCGAAGGCATAGTTTTAGTTTATTCTCCGCATACTTCAGCAGGAATTTTTATTAACCACAATGAACCGATGTTACTCCAAGATTTTGCCCGTGTGCTATATCGAATAGTGCCGGTCGATGACAACTATTCTCATGATATATTTGAATTAACAAAGAAAAACAAATCTGATGGAAGAAGCAATGGGCATTCTCATTGCAAGACAATGCTTTTGGGCATTAGTGAAACTGTGCCGATTGAAAAAGGGCATATGCTATTAACCGAAAAGCAAAGTGTTTTTATGGCTGAAACTGACGGTGGCAGGGTAAGAGATATTATTATTCAAGTGATGGGTTTATAGTGGAATTTTTAAATAATCTTAAGTTTGTCTGATATATATGAGCAAATTGGTAAATGATTTGATTCGTAAGGGTTATTTGAAAAGTGAACGTGTTATTGATGCTTTTTCGGAAATAAATAGAATCGAATTTGTTCCTGATGAATTTCGCTTGCAATCCGATGCCAATGTCGCGCTTCCGATTGGGCATGGGCAGATGATTCCGGATCCGTTGGTGGCATCAATTGCTTTTGAGCTTTTGGAGCCGTATGAGGGATGCAGTATCCTATGCGTCAATTCGGGACTTGGCTGGATTGCTGCGCTTTCCGCTTATGTTACTGGCGAAAACGGTGCAGTTATTTCTCTTGAAAAAAATGCTAATCTGGAAAAGCTTGGTAAATTTAATGCTGATAAATATGGTTATGTTAAAAAAAATATAATCAAATTTTTTTTATATAAAAAAGGAATTGAAAAAGGGGAGCATGAAAATGAATTTCCAGTTGATAGAATTTTAATTTTCAATGAAAAGGAAAATAGCGTAGAAGAGTTTAGACAATTTTTGAAAATCGGGGGAAAATTGGTAATTTCGATTGATGGAAATTTGACTTATATCGAAAGAAAGAGCGAGGATGAATTTTACGCAGAAAAATATCCCGGTTTTTCCTTGGCGTCGATGTTTGTGGAATAATTTTTTATTTTTTTAAAACGAAAAACACGCAATGAAAAAGAA
>JAJYDG010000022.1 GCA_021777675.1 bacterium
GATGTAACAAAATTACCCGATTATGGAAAACTCTCCGGCAATACTTTGAAAAATCTAAAGATCGGTGCACGCCTTGAAGAACATCCGGATAAAAAAAATCCATGGGATTTTGCTTTGTGGCTAAAAGCGCCAAAAGAACATTTGATGAAATTTGATTCTCCGTGGTCAGTTGGCTATCCTGGATGGCATATTGAATGCAGTGCTATGAGCTCGGAATATTTAGGCGATACTTTTGATATTCACACCGGTGGTGAAGATAATATTTTCCCTCATCATGAAGCGGAAATTTCTCAAAGCGAGTGTTTCAGCGGAAAAAAATTCGTTAATTATTGGGTGCACACCCGCCATCTTTTAGCTAACGGAGAAAAAATGGCAAAATCAAAAGGCAATTTTTTTTCCTTGGACGATCTCTGGAAAAAAGACTATACTCCAATGGAATTACGGCTGTTTATGCTTTCCGCTCATTATCGCACGCAAATTAATTTTACTTGGAAAGTTTTCAATCAAGCCAAATCTAATTTTAAAAAAATTTCCGACTGGATTGGCAATATGGAAAAAACCGCCAAATTTGAAACCAAAGGGGAAAAAAATATTATTGTAATCGAAAAATATCAAAAAGATTTCGAAAAAGCGATGGATGATGATCTTAATACCCCGCTTGCGCTTTCCGTTCTTTATGCACTAATCACAAAAACCAACAAATTGCTGGCGCAAAACCAACTAAGCACAACTGATGCGAAAAACAGTTTGGCTTTTTGGAATAGAATCAACAAAATTCTTGGATTAACTATTTCAAAACAAAAAATTATTCCTGCCGAAATAGCCGAGATGGCCGAGAAACGGAAACTCGCCAAAGAAAAAAAAGATTTTCCACTATCCGACAAATTACGCAGAGAAATTGAAAAAGCCGGCTATGCTATTGAAGATTTAAAAGACAATAATTATTTAATAAAAGAAAAAATATGAGTGATTTTTGTGATTGCGCCAACTGCCCTCATCACTGTGAAGCCGAGGACATAAAAAACAAAACTGAATCGACATCAAAAGATGTTCAGGAAAAAATAAAAAATTTAGAAGCGGATATTTCAGCTCTTGGTTTCAATGTCGAAGAAACTGAAGAAGGAATCAGAGTATCTTAGTTTGGTTTTCTAAAAAACAAAAATACAGCATCCTTATTGTGATTTATTTTTGCAATTATGTCTAAAAATTTTTGGTTTTCCATAAAAAAACCTTTATTGGCTTTGGCGCCAATGGCGGGAATTACCGATAGCGCTTTTCGTCAAATTTGTCGTAAAAACGGCGCCGATGTTGTCTATTCGGAAATGGCTAGCGTTAGCGCTTTATTCTTTAAGCCCGCTAAAACTCTGAATTTGGTAAGATTCAATAAAAAAGAAAGTCCGTATATTGTTCAGCTTTTTGGCAATAATCCAAAACATTTTGCCATAGCTACAAAAATTATCACTGAAAAAATAAAACCGGATGGTATTGATATCAACTTCGGTTGTCCGGCTAAAAAAGTTTTTGGACATGGTAGCGGATGCGCGCTAATGCCTCAAATTAACTTATCGCGAGAAATTATTTTATCTGTCTGTGAAAATACCAGCCTTCCGGTATCAATAAAAATTCGTGCCGGATTAAAAAATTTTAATGCGCGGGAGTTTATTGAAAAAACCAAAGATCTTCCCTACTGTGCAGTTATGATACACGGGCGCACCTATGAAGGAGGATTTTCCGGTCCGATTGATTGGAAATTAATAGAACAAATCAAAAAAATCATTCCAGAAAAAATTGTTTTAGGAAATGGAGGAATCAACACATCCGAAGATGCTCTTGAAATTTTGCAAAAATATCCCGCTATTGATGGTCTGGGCATTGCTCGTGGCGCATGGGGCAAGCCCTATCTTTTCAATCAAATTAAAAATAAAATGGGAAATTGTGATTTTTTTAAGATCAAAAAAATAATATTAGAACATGCACGCCTTATTTATGCCGATAAAAACGAGATGGGAAAATTTGAAATTAGAAAACACCTTGCCTGGTACATTAAAGGCTTTCCCGGCGCATCCGAATTGCGTCAAAAACTAGTCCGTGCGGAAAATATTGAGGAAATAAAACAAATTCTTGCTTAAAAAATATTTTCAATCGGAGCATAATATGGGCAAAAACGCAAGTTGTAATTTTGCGCTTGCTTGATATAATAAAGACTATGGCAAATAAAACTAAAGATAATCTAAAAATACCACCACAAAATATCGAAGCGGAGATGTCCGTTCTCGGCGCTTTAATGCTAGATAAAGATGCAGTAATTAAAATTGCCAACATTATTCGTCTCGGCGATTTTTATAAAGATACTCACAATACCATCTATGAAACAATGATTGATCTCTATGAAAAACGCGAACCGATTGATGTCCTCAGTCTTTCTAATCGTTTAGAGGAAAAAAATCAATTGGAAGAAATAGGCGGATCGAGTTATCTCGCCTCATTAGTTAATTCCGTTCCTTCCAGTTCCAATATTGTGCATTATGCCAAAGTAGTGCAAAAAAAATCTACTTTGCGTCGCTTAATCGAATCGGCCAGTGAAATTCTAGAGCTTGGCTACAACGAAGAGGAAGATGTGGAAAAACTTTTGGACATTGCGGAACAAAAATTATTTGCCGTTTCGCAAAAATTCATGAAACAAGATTTTATACCGATTAAATCCATTTTGGAATCCGCTTTTAATCGTATTGATGAATTACACAAAGGCGATCATCAATTGCGAGGAATTCCCACCGGATATCCCGATTTAAATAATATCTTAGCCGGATTTCAAAAGTCTGACTTAATTATTCTTGCCGCCCGTCCCAGTATTGGAAAATCAACTTTAGCAATGGATTTTGCCAGAAGTATTGCCGTAAAAGAAAAAATTGGCATTGGTGTTTTTTCCTTGGAAATGTCCGCTGACCAATTAATTGATAGAATGCTTGCTGCTCAATCAGGAGTGGATTTATGGCGTTTACGCACTGGAAAACTAAAAACTGGTGAAGGTGATGATGATTTCCAAAGAATTGGAGAAGCAATGGGAATACTTTCAGAAGCAAAAATATTTATTGATGATTCCGGATCGGCCAATGTAATGGAAATTCGCACTATGGCGAGAAGATTACAAATGGAACACAATGTCGGGCTCATCATTATTGATTATTTGCAATTAATGGAAGGTCGTTCAACCGGAGGCGATAATCGCGTTAATGAAATTTCTGAAATTTCACGTTCGCTAAAACAATTGGCACGTGAATTGAATGTTCCAGTAATTGCTCTTTCTCAATTATCCCGCGCTGTTGAATCGCGTAGTCCGCAAATTCCAAAATTATCCGATCTTCGCGAATCCGGTTCAATTGAGCAAGATGCGGATATTGTCCTTTTTCTCTATCGTGAAGATCGTGAAAAACCAGATACGCCCAATAAAAATATTGTCGAAGTACATATCGCCAAACACAGAAACGGTCCGGTGGGAAAAATATCTCTTTACTTTGATGAAAGTTCAGCCACTTTCAAATCGCTCGACCACACACATCCTCAAAATAATTAATCCTTTCCATGTATCCAAAATCTTTCAAAAAATTAATTGATAATTTTTCTTCATTGCCTTCGGTAGGGCCAAAAATGGCCGAGAGATTAGTGCTGTTTCTTTTCAAGCAAAATCCGCAAAAACTCACTGATTTTGCACATAATTTAGAAAATTTAAAAAAAGATTTGCGCTATTGCAAAAAGTGTTTCAACATTGGAGAAGAAGATTTATGCTCAATCTGTAAGGATTCAAATCGCAACCAAAAAATAATTTGCGTCGTGGAAGATTCTTTGGATATTTTTGCTATCGAAAAAATAAAAAAATATGATGGGCTATATCATGTTCTTGGCGGAGTACTTAGCCCACTAAAAACAATTTCCACCGAAAATTTGCATCTTGAAGATTTAGAAAAAAGAATTTACGCAGAAAAAATCGATGAGGTAATTTTGGCAACCAATCCGACAACCGAAGGCGACGCAACAGCACTCTATATTGCGCATATGTTAAAACCAACCGGAATTAAAATTACTCGATTTGCCAGAGGCTTATCTACCGGAGCTGACATCGAACATGCTGATGAACTAACATTGAGTTCAGCAATTTTAAATCGAAATTAGTAAAAATGATATATGATTCTTAATTAATATACTTTTAAAGACGCAACGTAATAAAAAAATCTCTTTCATTTTAATACCTTACAATGACAACGATCTTCTTCTCGTGATAAATGCAGGATTCATTATCCGATAGATCGGTTAGTGGCGGATAGCTTGGTGGCAAATATCTGACGTTTGATCGAATAGCGCATATGCTGAGCGTCCATCTGTTTTCAAATTAACACTCTCGACCCTTAGGAACTTATTCAGCATCAAAACAAATTTTAACTGACAGCTGTCGCATATTTTTCATATCCACTTCAAATCTAAGAACATCGCAAGTAATGCCAGAAAACAAAAAAGGGAAATAGAGTTAGGTGGTAGCTCTCCGATGACCCATGGATTGTCCGACAAACCCTTCGAAAATTGGCTCGTGCTTTGGTTGTGGTCTCATATATTTTACGATAGTCTCAGCTCCAACTTTTCCTTCACTTTCTCCCATTTTGGATATTTGGAATTCAATAGCTTAAAAAATTGCTTGTCGTGATTTTTGTGCTTCATGTGACAAAGTTCATGCGTGATCACATAATCAATGCAATCTTTGGCGGCATGAACAAGGAGCGGATTCAATACAATGCTTCTGCCTCGAGTATAACTACCCCAGCGCTTTTGCATCTTTTTTACTTCCAATCTTGGCTTGTGATCATAATTAAAGTTTTTGAATACTTCTTCATATCTATCTTTGAAAACCTCACGACCCCTTCTGTTATACCAAGCATTCAAGTATATGCGATTATGCGCCCCATCACTCACTGACTGTGTAGTAAAAAAGACCAGCTTTCCATTTTGCAAAGCAACTCTGTCTTCTTTCGCTTTTTTAACCACCAACTGATATTGTCTGCCGAGATACAAGAAGCTTTCGCCTGATATATATTCCTTTGCGTAAATCTTTTTTTGAAACTTTTTGAAAAAGTTCAATTGTTTTTGCAACCAAAACCATTTCTTTTTCAGAAACAATTCGATTCGTTCAGTATCTGCATCCTGCGGGCACTTCAAAAAAATGCTCATGTCGGGCATGACAGTTAAACTCAAGGTGTTGCGCTTTTCCCTCGAAAGCTCGTATTTATATTCAAAAGACCCGTAGACAAACTTATTCATATTTGTTTTTAAGAAATGACTTCGTTGTTATTTTCAGCAAGTTGCATCACTGTGTTTATGATATTTTTCATTTCATCATAAGTAAGCTCAATGTTTTTTTGCTTAGTGACAACATCATACAAATAATCATCAACAACATTGATCATTTTGCGCTTAACATCGACATTCTTGTACCAATCAACGATAGCCTCGCTCTTGATGATATTCAAAATATCCAGGACGGTTTCAATATAGACCTGCTCGTCTGCGATATGATCTCCAAACACTTCACGAAGGTTGCGGTAAAAAATATCCGCTCCCTTGTTCGCGTTTATTTTTTCAGGCAAACTCTCGTCTTTCTTATTAACCACATCATCCCGAATAAGCTTCATTTGTTTCAAAGCCTCAAGATCAGCTAGCTTCCCTAAATGCATAGCCTGCAATATTTCAGATATTTTCTTTGAAAATCTACCATAAAATTCTGGGTCCATAGCCATTTTTTCCGTAATGGTTTTCTGTGTTTGCGCCGCAATCGCTTCCGCCTTTGATTTATCTGATCCAAGATTCTCTATGGCATCATCAAACTGCCTTCTGTTGGTGATATTAACCTGGGTTGTCAGCAATTCAACACCTTTTGCATCAACATACTTATCCAAGATATTGATCAGCGACCTTTTATATTCCTTCAGATCAAATCCATCAGCATACCTAAGATTTGCGGCCATTTTCAATTCCATCAATTTTTTCAACTCCCTCTTGTATAAGTCAAGATGCTTAAATTCATGGACAAAGTCCTGTAAAACAAAGCATTCGTTCAAATTTCTAACAAAATCATTCAATGCCTTATAGAAAGAGTCGCGTTTTGGTCCATCCGCCAGTGATTGCAGATACGCCTCGTCATCAGATGAATTCTTAACTTCCTTAAAGAGATCATTAACCAAACTATAGCTTTGTTCAAGATCCTTTATCTTTTCTGCCACATCAATAAGAGTCCCTTTGACATCAGCCTCATCATAATTGCCGAACAGCTTCATTGCTGTGTCGATGTTCTTTGCGTTTTCCGAATAATCAATAATATAGCCGACTGTTTTGGGAAGCTTTTTGTTTTCGTGCAAACGATTAACGCGCGCGATAGCTTGGAGCAAATTGTGGTCTCGCAAGTCCTTGGCCAAATAGAGCACTGTATTCCTTGGAGCATCAAAGCCTGTCAAAAGCTTATCGACAACGATAATAATCTCGATGCCTTCGTCATTGTATTTGAAACTTTCAATAACGTCTTTCTCATATTTTGCCACACTACTGTGATTCTTCTTCACGCTCTCCAAATAATCCAGCACTTCTCTCTTGTGAGTGTTCTCCTCATCGCCATCTTCATGTTCATCGGAAATAACAATAGCTGTTCTTATTTTTCCACCGGCCTCGAAATATTTTTGAAATAGAGTAGCAGAAAACTTAGAGGGCGCAATTATCTGCGCTTTGAGTCCTGTTCCCCGGAATTGTTCAGCGAAATGCTTTTCAATGTCATATGCAATTTCTCTGATTCGACCGGGATTGTCCTTGATAACTTTTTCATTTATCTTCTTTTGAGCCTTGATAATATACTTTTGCGCCGATGCATCCGCGACACGATCAGCTTGGCGTTTTTCCAATCTGTCTATTTGCTCAGAGTCCTGAGTCATCTCCACATAGCGCCCTTCATAAATAAGGGGCAGGATTATCTTATCTTCCAGGGCATCATCAATTGTATATTTATCTATGTATCCTCCGAATTTCCTCCAGCTTTCTTTTTCGCTTTTCATAAGAGGCGTACCGGTAAATCCGATATAGCAAGCATTTGGGATAATGCGGTTCATTTCAAGGTTAGCAATCCCATTCTGACTGCGATGAGCCTCATCAACCAACACAAAAATATTTTTGTCAGGATCAACAAGCCCAAAATTCTTTTTACGAGCTGATTCAAATTTGTGCACCAATGTAGTGACAACAGCCAAGTTTTTATCTTTGAGCAAATCCAACAAATGCTGACCACTCGTAGCCTGCACAACTTCCTTTTTCAGATTGCAATTTTTGAAAGTATCCTTGATTTGCTTATCCAAGTCTTTTCGATCAGTTACAATGATTATCCGAGGGTTGCTAATGTGCGGACTTTCAATCAAGGCTTTCACAAACATAACCATCGTCAATGACTTGCCGGAGCCCTGTGTGTGCCACACAAGCCCGCCCTTCCTTCGAGTGATTCCTCTTTCAGTCGTTTCCTCCTCATCAATCCGTTTCAGCATTTTATGGATAGCAAAATATTGCTGGTATCGGGAAAGTTTCTTCACCCCGGCATCAAACAAGATATAATTTTTGGTCAGATCCAAAAGTCGCGTTGGTTCAAAAAGAGAAACGACGCCCCTGTCTTGTTCCGTGGGTAATCGATCCATCTTTTGCGCGTGTCCATCAGTCGCACCATTTAGGTCAGTCAAAACCTGAGCATACACATCAATTGGAATCTGCTTTTTTATAAGCTTCATTACTCGCGCATCAATCTCTTCTTTGGAAGCTTCTTTTTCTTTCCAGACCGCATAGAATTTGCTCAACGTGCCAGTTGTTCCATATTGCAGTTCTTTATTATTCGTACCAACCAAAAGCTGAGTATAAGCATAGAGCCTTGGGCAATATTCCGGTCCTTGATTGCGATTCATCTGATTGATAGCTTCTAGCGCAGCCACGCTAGATTTCTTATTTTCAATAACAGCGAAAGGAATACCATTCACAAAACAAACAATGTCGGGTCGAATGTTTTGCTTGCCCATAGCTTCAAACTCAGCCGTCACATGAAAGTCATTATTTTCAGGATTTGCAAAATCAATAAAGCGGAAGTTCTTTGACATCGATTTACCACCCTGATTTATTTTAATAGTCTTTCCTCCGCTAGTTGGCATGATGATGTTGTATATCTTCTGCGCCGTATCAATCAGTCCTTCGTATTGGATGTTTTCCAATTCATCAATTGCATTCCTGACATCCTTCTCGCTAAATTTATATTCCACGCCGGAAGTCTCATAGCTGTTTATTTCCATGAGCTTTTGGGCAGCAATATCCGAAAGAATGAAGTTCGATGTATTATTTTTTCGCTGTTGCATAGCATCCCCAGCAGAAATATACTTATACCCCATATTCAAAAGTAATTCTATGAATGTGAGTTGTGATTGTCTTGCTTCGTCAAAATGGACTTTTTCTAACATATGTTTATGCTTTAGTTCTTATAGTTCCCGTGATTAAATTATTCAACAAATATTTTTTCTGATCTTTTAAAATGGAAAGTTTTTTCTCCAAAGATTTAATTTCTTTATCAGCAATTACTAGAATATTAGCTATTGCAATTTGTTCTTTTAGACTGGGCAAGTTTATTTTTAACGCCGCCAAATCCTTCGGATAAACATGAGGTTGTGCTCCTCCTGATTGCAAAGAAAAAATATATTCCTGCCTGTCTGACATAGTATAATAAATAAAATCTGTGTTAGCTTTATTTTCTTTTCCTTTTACAATAGAACAATCTGAGGCGAAGATAGGAATACTGAAGTAATTTACAAAACCAGCGCTAGCACCAGAACCACTAATTGTAATTGTTTTTCCTTTGTAATTATATTGATTGTGATAATAAGCAGGATTTTTTCCTCCTGCTATTACAGGAATATCACCATGCACTATTGTATTTTTTGTTATCATATCGCCCCGTTTAATCATACAAACATCTCCCAATTTCAACATCTGCCATTTTTCATTAAACCCAACCAGGCGAATTTTACCAGTCAGAAGATTCTGCATCAAACCTTTTTTGATATTTTTCTTGAACTTTATTTTTTTTATTAATTTTTCAATCGCATGATCCCAAGTTTCAAGAACGGCAACAATGCGTTTTTGTTCAGGAAGGGACGGAAAAACAAATTTTATTTTTTCTATTGTACTTTTAGAAAGACTAGGTACTCCCGAAGCTTCATTGTATAATTTCCAATTTATTTTTTGGAATACAAAATTAATATACTTTGCGATTGTATCTTTATAATTATAAGTATAAAAAAGAGTATCAACAGTCCAAAAATTACCTTTGTAATAGAATGGCTTATCAATAGTGCCCTTCCTACCAATAAATACGGTTTCGCCAGAATGCAATGGCTTATCAACAGACGCCATATAACCACCCGTACCGAAAACGGAAATATTACCTTTTCCTAAGTGCTTGTAGTCCCTCCCGCTACCAATCGTTAAGATATCACCAAGTTTTACTTCTTGCCATCCAGTAGGAATATCTTTTTGTGATTTATTATTTTTCATCTTGCTTATCTTCTTTAGGTATGCTTATTTGCTTTGGCTTACTATTTTCAGCATCTATTTTTGGCATTTTTTTGTAATCAATTGCTAGTGAATTTATTTCCTCGCGAGCATACTGGGGTGGATTTAGCGATAAATGAAATTCAACCCCTTCTCCAAGTTGCTTTACCAATTCGTTTGTGGCCATAACGAGATGTGACGTTATTTCTGGTTTAGCATTGCCATTAGTATCACCTATTTTTTCAATTACTTCTTTAATTTTTTCTTCAAGGTAAATCTTTATATAGCGATCCGTAAATTTTTGTCTTCCTTCTTCTGTGGCCTCCTCACCACCCCTAAGAGAGGCTAAATAATTCAACTTTGATTGTTCCGCATCATAGTAAGTTTTTTTGAGTTCAACAATCGCAAATGCGACAGCCAAACATGCTATAAAATACTTATACAAAACTACTCCTGTGATTAAAATTTCATACCACGAAGTTCCATTATCAAATCCCTTGAATTGAAATTCTCCGGCAAGGTTAAACTTTTTGAATAAACTACTCAAATCTTTATTGAATTTTTCTAAATCAGTTAACGAGTTTACTTTCTCCGAAAGTTTAATGTTAATTATTTGTTCATCCTGTTTTTCAACCATGGTTTCTAGGATTGAATAGTAAAAAGGCAACTTTTCATTTATCCGTCCAATGAAGGCGGTAAGAATATTATAATCAGCAAGTGGCAACATTTCTGATACATTGCCCTTCGGATATTTACTTAACAGCTGTTCTGTTATTTCGCTATTTTGAACATCATTCCACTCCAATCCTGAAAGCAGTTCCAATACATCCATAATCTCCGAATAATTTGTGACCTTTTGTGCTTGCTCACCATAAAGTGGCTCGTTTTTAATGACGATGATTTTATTTTCAGAAATTACTCTATCAATTTTTTGCTTTATTTCTCCTAGTCGCATACAGTTATTTGATCCCGAGATCCTTTAAATAATTATCCCTCTGCTTTCCCCATTTTTAATCTTTTTTTATCATCCCCAGCCTCTCAATCCCATTCTCTTCAAACTCATCCCAATATTTTTTTGTAGTTTTTATTTAATTTTTCATCCCCAAATCCGGCAATGGACTATTTTTTCTTAACTTTGCCTTTCTTTAATATTTTTTCCTTAGATTTATGTTCATCTATCGCAACCATAAAATCCTTAGCTTTTTGTTCTATTTCGAGATAGCTGTCAAAATCTGATTTAAATTTTTTATCTAGCGTTTTTCTATATTTATCGTATTCATCAAGCGCCAACGCTTCCGCAACTTCATGACTGACTTTTCCCGCATCACCAAGTATTTCCCGCTCATTAAATTTCAAAAACGCATCCAGCTTTTCCACCCAGTCTTTCATCCGCATCAAAATTCCCCGAGTCGCTTGCATTTCAGCATAATCCAGATACATCGTCACAATACGGTTAAGATGATCCAGCTCTTTTTCGTTCAAATAGTTTTTCGCAATCACAACATCAGTTTCACGAATCGCCCCTTTTGGAGCATTTTTCCAAACCGTCAGCCCCAAATTTGCTTTGCCACTATCCACCCTCTCGTGAATAATTTCCGCCGCGGTTTTTCCTGTGATAGCAAAATGCAATTTATTTTGTACCGTAGCAAAAAATTGTTTGGTAATTTCTTCACTTGGATTATAATCAGCACTGCATTGCGCGTAGATATCAGTTACTTTTTGATACATCCGTCTTTCACTGGAACGAATATTTCTGATTCTTGCCAGCTGTTCCTCGAAATAGTCCTGGCCAAAAAAACCGCTTGGGTTTTTGAGTCGCTCATCATCCATCGCAAAACCTTTGATAATATATTCTTTTAATCTTTCCGTCGCCCAGATGCGAAATTGTGTCGCCTGCACAGAGTTTACGCGATAACCCACAGAAATTACCGCGTCTAGATTATAAAAATTAGTTTCATATTTTTTTCCGTCCGAAGCAGTTATTCGAATTTTTCGAATAACTGCATTTTCGCTTAGCTCCGCGCTTTTAAAGATTTCTTTGAGATGATAATTTATCGTATTGGTTTCGACATCAAAAATTTCTGCCATTCTTTTTTGAGTGAGCCATACAGTTTCATCATGTAAAAATATCTCAACTTTTACCTTTCCATTTGGCGTAGTATAGAGTAAAAATTCCGTAAAACTATTATTTTTAACAATACCTTTTTTATTTTTCCGCATATTTTTCACTTAATTTTTAACTCCCTCAAATATTTATCCATCTGTTTTTCCAGCTTTGCTATTTCGGGCTCAAGTTCGGCCAGCTCTTTCAAGTTAGCCTTGATGTCAATCGGTTCCTCCTCTTCGAATGTGTCCACGTAGCGGGTGATATTGAGATTGAAGCCATTTTCTTCAATCTCTTTGAAACTTACCTTGCGAGAAAACTTCTCAATCTCCTTGCGCTTGGCATAGGTATCATAAATCTTATCAATGTTTTCCTCGGCGAGCGTATTCTGCGCTTTGCCAGCTTTGAATTCTTTTGATGCCTCAATGAAAAGCACGTCTTTCTTTTTTTCATTCGCTCCGCCTTTTTCGCGTGAGCGATCAATGATAAGAATGGCAACAGGAATACCGGTCGTCTGAAAAAGCCCGGCCGGAAGTCCGATCACGGCGTCAATGATGTTTTCTTTGAGAAGTTGTTCGCGAATCTTTCCTTCCGCTCCACCACGAAACAACACGCCATGAGGCGCAATCGCCGCCACGCGCCCGGTCTTGGGCTTGGCGGTTTCAATCATATGAGTTATAAAGGCAAAATCTCCCTTGTCTTTTGGTGGCACACCTCGCCAAAAACGCTTGTACTTGTCAGCCTCAGCATGCTCTGCGCCCCACTTTTTCAAGGAAAATGGAGGATTACAGACCTGGGTATCATATTTCATCAACTGATCATTTTCAACAAGCAGTGGGTTGTTTAATGTGTCACCCCACTCCAAGCGAGCCGAGTCTTTTCCGTGTAAAAAAATGTTCATCCGCGCTAGCTGATAAGTTGACCCGGTAGACTCCTGACCGTAAAGCGCATAGTTTTTTGACCCATTTTTTTCAATCTCTTCACCGGCCAATAGTAACAAGCCACCGGATCCGCAAGCCGGATCGCAAATTCTGTCTCCTTCTTTTGGTTGCGCGAGCTTCGCAAGAAGTTTGGCTACGTTTCTAACGGTAAAAAATTCGCCCGCTTTCTTGCCGGCACCGGCGCCAAAACGCTCAATCATGTACATGTAAGAATTTCCGATGACATCCTCACCAACATCTGAAAGGTCTATTTTATAAAAATCCTGAATCAGGTGGCGAAGCATCTTGTTGCGCTGATCAAGCTTGCCAAGGACTGACTCAGAGTTGAAGTCCGCGCTAAAGACACCTTCGAGTTTTTCTTTGTTGGCATCTTCAATTTTATGTAGCGCTTTATTAATTTCTTCTCCAATGTTGTCTTGCTCAATGATGCTGTAGATATTATCGAAAGAAGCTTTGGGTGGTAAATAAAAACGGTCGAGCTTCATTTTCTCCTCAATGCGTTTCTCATCCTTGCCAAAACGCTCAGCATATTCCGCTCGGCGCTTTTTTGAAAGATCACTGAGATACTTGAAAAAAAGCATCGGCAAAACATATTTCATATAATCATCCGCCGCAAGGGAGCTACGTGATGAATCGGCTGCCGACCACAGGGTCTTATTAAGCTCTTCTTGTGTGTATTTTCTGACTGCATTCATAGCTTTAGTTGTTTAATAATTTATTTATTCCTGCTTCATTTACGCTACTTACTAATTTAATTTTTTTTGTCAGCGCCTCCTGCAATTCCTTGCCTGTATGATATAGCTTAACAATTTTCTTCTGAGTCTCCAGGTCCGGCAGAGCGACTGTTATGTTTTCCAAGTCCTTCCGCAAAATTGTATTGATTACTGCGCCCGTCGCTTTCTCATTGATCTGCTTTTGCCCTTTTTGGGAATTAAAGAAGATGGCTAAATATTCAGGAATGACATCACTGGAATTTGGTCGTAGGATGTAGACTGAAGAAGCAGCAATTGTATTTTTAAGACCCAGGTTGATTACTCCGGCACGGAAGCTTCCCTTGGATGATATGACCACATCACCCTTCTTCACAATTGCCTTTGACCAATAGTTTTCAAAATCTATCCCATCAAGACCATCCTCATCGACGATAGAATTATCTGAGATATTTTTTGCTTGAAGCACAAAAAGAGAGGCGTTATCCTTTCCTTGCAGAGCAGTCCGAAAGGTATAGCCAGTGATCACTTCAACAATATCTTTTAGGTATATTTCTTTATGCATACCACCAGCATACTGTATATAAAAAAAATGTCAAGGGCCAGCCGTGTTTTAGATTGGATAGCCTTAAATTTGCCACTAAATAAGCAAAAAGAGGCTTTTAGCCTCCATGCTCTTGCTACTAACTGATTCTATCCCGGGACATCATAACGCGCTATTCTTTCTAAAACAAACCTCATCGCTTCAGTTGAAAGGATAATCAACAAGACATAAAGAGCGATCCAAGTGGCATAAATGAGCAGATCGCGGTTAAATTCGCGGTCGAATACCCCAATAGCCACACCAACGCCATCAACAGCAGCAAAAAATATCAGCACCATGCGCAGTGCCCTGAAGAATATCCTAAGTGAATATAGGGCTTTTAGTGTCATATTGATTTTGGATTAGTCAATGTACCCGTAATAGCCCAATATTTTGGAAACGTTTTCCGGTATAGAATAACCAGTTAAATTCTAACGTTTCTAAGTATGTATACAACTAACCCCGGAATGCCTAAGCTACGAGCCAGGGCAGTCAATATGGTTTTCTCCGGCAAATCAATTTCGGAAGTGGCGAGATATTTCGGCTACACTAAGGGTGCAGTCAGTAAGTGGTGTCATAAGTCACCGCCCAGCGGTATCCACTACTTCTTCTCGTCCACACCATCACCCGAGAGAGCTCTCGGAGGATGTTGTAGAAAAGATCGTTGCCTGTAAAAAGAAGTATAATCGTTGCAGTGATGTGATTCATCAGCATTTGAAAAATGAGGGGGGGTCATAGTTAGTTTGAATAGCGTAAAACGAAAACTGGAATATGCCGGTCTCATAAAGAAGCGCAGTCCCTGGAAGCGCCTACACCTATCGGCTAAGCGTCCAGAGGCCTTGAAATCTGGTTATTTGGTGATGGTGGGCACCATTCACCTCATGATCAGTGATAAGAAGCGCATTTACGTCTACACTCTGATTGATGTCTATTCGCGCCGGTGTTATGCTTGGACTACGGAGCGGATTAATACCGGAATGAGTATTGCGTTTTTGAAAAGAGCACAGGGATTGGCTTCGTTTAAATTTAATCGTATCCAATCGGATAATGGCAGTGAGTTTTCGCAACATTTTTCGGAACGTATTAGGATTCTTCATCGCCACTCGCGCGTCCGAAAACCAAATGATAATGCTTATGTGGAAAGATTCAATCGAACATTACAAGAGGAGTGTCTAAATGAGCTACCCATCGATGTGAAAATTTTTAACCGAGCATTGCCGGAATATCTCAGCTACTACAATGCAGAAAGATTGCACATGGGAATTAATTTTCAAACGCCGAATTATTTAATTAATTGTTTCCAAGCTATTGGATAGAAAACGGGCCAATACGAAAAACCCCCAAATAATAGATTTCTTTCTTCCAAATACATCTGCAAATGCTCCAGTAGGAACTTCAAACAAAAGCACGCCAGCCATAAAAAACATAAAGTCCAGGCATGTAAAGTCCCTCGGAAAATTTTTAACATATTCCATAAATTCCTTGCTCTTCCAAATTCTTTTTACTTCTTCATCTTGATAATGTCCAACTATATATTCAAATCCCTTATCGGGAATTCCGAACTTTTTCCTAGCCTCTTTTAGAAATTCAAAAAATTTGGGTTCTCTTGCCATATCTTTCACAAAATTTTCTATTTTTGCATAACCATCAGTTTTTCTGAATATTCCCCTCTCTTCATATTTCTCAATCATTTTTACCATCCTATCAGTGTCGGTAAGAGTAACGGCGGGGTCTTTCTTGTAATTAACCGCTTTCATCGTTTTTAGCAATGCTTCGAGTTTTTTCAAATCCAAAAACTCTCCGAGCGGTACTATATAATCTGTCATATATTTTCGTTGTTATTTTCTCTACCTGATATGATTTTATCACTTTTTTAATATTTTAGGTGCTTGGCATGGGCTTCGCGGGCTTTTTCTGTGTCGGTCAACCCGACGTAATATCGAATCGAGGTGTCGATTCTTTCGTGTCCCATGAGGGTCTTAATTTCACTGAAAGGGCAGTTATTAAAGACAAGGTGCGATGCGAAGCAGTGACGAAGGATATGCGGAGTGACTTTTTTGTTTATGCCAGCAATTAATTTTTACCTGTGAAAATATCGAGTCAAATCCTGATTTTTTAATCTCTTCGGTTCTTTGCCAGTCGTAATAAATAAGGTTTCATTTTTGTCTGTCCTACGACCGAGATATTGTTTTATCCAAAATACAGCATCGTCCGTAAAAAATATCACCCTCTCCTTATTCCCCTTGCCAATCACTCTCGCTTCCATTTTTTGAAAATCAATCGAACCTCGATTCAGATTCAGGGCTTCACTTATTCTCATGTCCGTTCCCAACAAAACCTCCACCAGCGTTCGAAATCGTAATCCGTAAAGCGGTCTGGTATTTATTGAATCCCTGAACCTTTGAATCCCATCCGAAGTTAAAAAAACAACCTCTCGGCGAGGACGTTTAGGTAAAGTTATATCATTTGGATTGAAGCGGAGCGGAGTAGAGCAACTTAAAATGAAAAAACGACCCGCTCTCAATAAGCAACGGGTCGTCTTGTGGTGTTCATACTACTTCGCGGTATTTCTCGGTCAGCTTTTTCCAGGCTTTGTTGACATCCTCGTAGGAATCATAAGCCTTATTGTCCAGAGCGATAGGATCAGGCAGAACGGTGTCGTCCACCTTGCGCAAAGCGTAGACAGGTCCGAATACCCCCATCTTGCTGTGCCGTTCAGGTTCGTGAAGTTCTGCACCTAACCGTTCCAGAATTTCGGGAAGGAAAGGTTCCCAGTTTCCGCTACCGCTACCAGTAAACTCCCACTCACCCCATGGCGTCCACAGTTTACTCGGATGCCCATAGTAGAACTCCAGAAACAACCCGTCTGCGGTTTGGTTGTAGTACGGATTCGAACCCTCTTTCCTTCTGTCTTCTACCCATATCCTTCCGTTCTCAGTCCCTTTGTTGGCATAGCTGAGTATGAGGTCTGCGATATGGCGAATCAGAGTGTAGAGTTCGAAGTCGTCCAGTTTCCGCTTTTTCTCTGTGGCTTGCTGAGGCTTTTCTTCCTCGATTACTGGCGAAACCAGTTTCATTTCGAGTTTGTCGCCTTCAATAGCGGCCAGCACAACAAGTCGAATTGCATCGTGCGGTTGCCCATCCTGCTCAATGAGTTTCAAGTCTCTGAGCAGTTCGCCTGTGCTGCAGAAAAGCCGATGAGCAGAATCTCTGCATAGTATTACGAACTCGTAAAAGACTATCGGGTTTTTCTCGAGCAGACTGCTCAAAGAAAGCATGACAACCTTTACGATAATAACACCAAGCCCCCTATTGATACATCATCTAAAAAGACACCCGAATTCATGCTAATCTAGGAAGTTAACTTTTAACCATAAAATAAGCCATGAATAAGGAAGCTAAGAATCAATATATGGACACATTAA
>JAJYDG010000023.1 GCA_021777675.1 bacterium
TTTTATTTTTTATTTGTAAATGAATTATACAGTTTTTGAAAATATTGCGCAAGCGTTCGCTGATTTTTCTGTGTGAGTTTCATTTTGACTTTATTTTTTTAAAAAACTATAATATTGGCAAGAGGAATGAAAAAACAATGGAAGATATATTGACAATTGTTTTTTTGTGTGGTATTTTGTTAAGTTGAAAAAGAGTGTTTAGCTCTTTAAAAATTTGTTTGTGAAATCCTTCATCGGGAAGGATTGAATCTATAAAAACAAAAAAGGAGACGCTGTATGGTTGCGAAAAAAAATATAATTCTGGTTCCGCATGGTATTTTCAAAGAGCCAGAGAAAATGACAATGGCCCAAATGGAGGCCATTATGAAAAAAAGGGGGTTTGACCCCAGAGAAGCCGATCTCTCCCTAGTTGCAAGGGAGATGATCAAGAAAATAAAAAAATAAAAAAATCCGGGCGGGCGTATCTTAATGATATCGACCCGCCCTTTGTTATTTTTGTTTGATTTAAGAAATTTCCACTAGCGCCTCGGGAATAATTTTTTTAATTTGATTTTCCAAGTTTCGATCAAACGCAAGACGAAAAGAAGTTTCTATTTTAGTATTGTTGATTTTGAGATATATGCGCAATTCTCCGGTTTGGCAATTATTAAAATAGGCGGAAAGCGTTTTAAGTGTCTCTTGATTGGCATTGTCAGGGAGAGTTATTATTATTTTTGTTGGATTGTTTGCGGTAGCAACTTTAATATTTGTTTTGTTTTTTTCTTCATGATTCTTTCTGGTAGCGATAATGCGTGCAGCATTTTCCACTTCGTTTTGATCAACAATTTTAGCGCTGTCGACTAATAATTTAAATATTCCATCTTTGTCGGAAATTTTACCCGAAGCTAGAATAACGCGATCTTCTTCCCACAATGAAGCTGTTTCTTCAAGTATTTTAGGGAAAACAATAAATTCGATATTGGCGTACAGATCTTCTATCGTAGCAAAAAGCATTGTTTTTTGATTTTTGAGAAAAATCTTTTTAACTTTAGAAACAATTCCGCCGATGTTGATATTTTTGCCGACCGATTCTTTGCCTATATTGCGAATCGGTGTTCCGGCATATTCAAAATAATTCTGAAACTCACTGGCGGGATGCCCGCTGACGTAGAGTCCGATTAATTCTTTTTCCCAGAGTAATTGTTGTTTTTTTGTGGCGGGAAGCGTGGGCAGTAATTGAATTTCTGGAATAGTCAACTCTGATGCGCCGAAAAGACTGATTTGATTGGATGCGCGATTTTTTTGATATTCCTTGGAATGAGACAAGATATTTTCAATTGAAGTGATAATTTGATTTCTTTCTCCAAGATCCTCTAATGCCCCAACTTTTGCCAGTGCTTCGATTGATTTTTTATTAAGATCTTTTGATTCAACTCTTTCGATAAAATTACTTAGACTGGTAAATTTTCCATTGCGTTTTCTTTCTTCCACTATTTCATGGGCAACAGTGCGCCCGACATTTTTTATGGCATTTAATCCGAAACGAATTTTTTCTCCGGAAGCTGTTTTTCCGTTTGTTTTTTGATTGAGAATAACGGAAAATTCCTCAAAACTCTCATTAACATTTGGCGGCAGAACCTCAATGCCCATTTCTCGACATTCGGTTACTTCAATTGCGACGCGATCAATATCATCTTGATCGGAAGTCAGAAGCGCCGCCATAAATTCAGCCGGGTGATGCGCCTTAAGATAGGCGGTTTGATATCCGATAAGTGCGTAACAAGCCGCATGCGAACGGTTAAAGCCATAACCGGCAAATGGTTCAATGAAAGAAAAAACTTTTTCGGCTACTTTTCGTTCCATGCCATGTGCCATGCAACCTTCAATAAATTTTATTTTTTGTTCAGCAATGAGTGCAAAGATTTTTTTGCCCATCGCTTTGCGCAAAACATCCGCTTCTCCTAAAGAAAATCCGGCAAGAGCCTGGGCAATTTGCATAACTTGTTCTTGATAAACCACCACGCCATAAGTTTTTTCCAAAAGTGTTTTTAATTTCGGATGAAGATAATCAATTTTTTTCTCTCCATGTTTTCGTGAAATAAAATCAGGAATCCAGTCCATCGGTCCCGGTCGATAAAGCGCAACCATTGCGATTATATCTTCAAAAACAGAAGGTTTTAATAGCTTGAGATAACGCTTCATTCCTGAGCTTTCCAATTGAAAAACTCCGGTAGTTTGAGCATTTTGCAAAAGCCTGAAAGTTTCTTTATCTTCTTCGGGTATGTCGTCAATGTTCAGATCCAATTTTTTAGTTTTTCGCAAAATACGCAAAGCATTTTGCATAATGGTCAAGTTTTTCAATCCTAAAAAATCCATTTTTAAAAGTCCGATTTTTTCCACATAACTGGATTTGGTCGAGGACGAATATTGAGTAACAGACCCTTCTTTTTTGCCTTGAATTTTTTGAAGCGGAGTATATTCGGTTACTGGTTCTCGCGTAATTACAACCCCGCAAGCATGCATTGACGCATGTCGCACCACGCCTTCCAGTCGCATGGCGCTGTCAATCAATTTCTTGGCATCCCCGCCACTATTATAGAGATCTTTGAATTCCTTGGCGTTTTCCAGTGCATCTTTTATTGAAGAAAATTGGGGAATTAATTTAGCGGTTTTATCGCAAAAATCATAGGGTAGTCCAAGCGCACGTCCGGCATCACGAATAGCGGCGCGCGCCGCCATTGTCCCAAAAGTAATAATTTGCGCAACATGATCATTGCCATATTTTTTTCGCACATAATCCAAAACGGCATCTCGTCGATCATCGGCAAAGTCCATATCAATATCGGGCATAGAAATTCTTTCCGGATTAAGAAATCTTTCGAAAAGTAAATCATATTTAATCGGATCAAGATTGGTAATCCCAATAAGATAAGAAACAAAACTACCGGCAGCGCTACCCCTCCCCGGACCGACAACAATGCCCTGATTTTTAGCCCAATTAATCAGATCTTGTACGATTAAAAAATATGAAGCAAAGCCGGTTTTTTCAATTACGGAAAGCTCATAGCTCATTCTTTCCAAATGAACCGGAAGGATATTTTTTCCAAAATGTTTTTCCAGTCCGGCTTGAGTTAATTTGCGCAGATAAGTTTCGGCCGTTTCTCCTTTTGGAACTTCAAAAAAAGGTAATTGAGTTTCGCCTAAATGAATTTCTAGGTTGCACTTTTCGACAATTTCTTGTGTGTTAGACAGGGCTTGAGGGGTTTCCTTGAAATGCTCGGCCATTTCCTCGGGACTTTTTAGGTAAAGTTCAAAATCCATTAAATTCATTCGATTTTTATCAGAAACTTTGCGATTAGTTTGAATGCAAAGTAAAATATCTTGGATAACATTATCTTCTTTTTTTACATAGTGAATATCATTTGTGGCAATAAGCGGGATGTTATATTTTTGTGAAATTTTAATCAGGGCATCATTGGCGATTTGTTGTGAAGGATAATGTGGATGATGTTGAATTTCCAAATAAAAATTACCGGCACCAAAAATTTCTTGATATTCCAATGCCAAGTTCTCCGCTTTTTCTAATTGACCGGAAATAACGGCAAAGGGAATTTCGCCTTCAGCGCAAGCGCTAAGTGCGATTAGCCCTTCGGAATGAGAACGTAAAGCCGCTTTATCAATACGTGGTTTGTAGTAGAATCCTTCCAAGTGTGCAATGGTAATGAGGCGCATTAAATTTTTATAACCGGTTTCATTTTTTGCCAAAAGAATCAAATGATGTCGTTTGCGATCGGCGGAGTCTGGATTTTTGCTGTGGAGATCAGTCGGTGTGAGATACATCTCACAACCGATAATCGGTTTTATTCCTCGCGCTTTGGCTTTAATATAGAATTCAATCGCACCATAAAGCACGCCATGATCAGTGATGGCGAGAGAATCCATTCCCAGCTCCTTGGCGCGATCTAAAATGTCATCGATTTTGGCAAGGCCATCAAGTAATGAATAATGCGTGTGAACATGCAAATGAGTGAATTTTATCTTTGATTCAGGCATAAAATGAAAATAAAAGATCATTTTCAGTATAACAGAATTGAGTAGCGACGCAATAAAGGCGAAATTGACAATTCAAATTAAAAAATTTTCAGATGGACAATTGTCAAAAAAATGTTTATAATGCCAAAGTAATCTTTTTATAGGGAAGCGTGGCCGAGTGGTTGAAGGCGACAGTCTTGAAAACTGTTGTACCCGGAAGGGTACCGGGGGTTCGAATCCCTCCGCTTCCGCAAATTTCTTACTTGAAAAGGCAAGCTTGAAGTTGAGAGCTTGACTTTTTTTGTAAAAAAATATTTAATATGAAGCATATCTGCTGTTATGGTAGATGTTTTGTTTTTTTGGTTCTTTCTTATAAACATTTGAAAAAGAGGAGATTTTTATGGAAAAAGAATGTGTTGCAAAGAGGGAATTGGAAATCGCCAAAGAGGTGTTTGTGTACCTTTTGAAAAATGGGAAAATGAAAATTCCTTACGGCGCTCCGTTGAAGGGAAAATCTGAAGAGGAGAAAAAAATTTTTTTTCTCAAACAAATCCAAAAAAATATACAACTTGGAAAGCTTTCCCACGGTGGTAAGATTTCCAGAGGCGTCCATTTTTTTACAAATGGACACGTGACCTATGGAGAAGTCGAGGATTTTATTAATTCAATACGAAGCAGAATTTCTTGTCGCGTAGCGACGGAATAAAATATAAATAATACAGCATAGGGATTGGCAATGCCGATCCCTATTTTTTTTATTTCATTTCTTGCCTGGCGATAACTACGGCAAAAACCTTTTTGGCACCGAAATTCTTCAGGGTTTTAGCGCATTCAAAAAGTGTTGCGCCAGTTGTGGCGATGTCATCAATAAGCAAAATTCTTTTTTCAGAAATATTTTTTTGTTCCAGTGATTGCACAAAAAATGCGCCACTCAGATTTTCCAATCTTTCTTTTCGCATTTTTATTTTCATCTGCGCCTTTGTATTTTTTTTGCGCATAAGCATGTCGGAGCGAATAGCAATTTCTAATCCGGGAGTGATGTTTTGAGAAACAATATTTGCTAAAATTTCCGCTTGATTAAAGCCTCGCCATTTTAATTTTCTTTTATGAATCGGAACGGGAATAATTATATCCGGAAGCGAAAAATTATTTTTTAGTAAAATTTTAATAAGCAAATTGCCTAAAGGTGTGCCTAAAGTTTGGATAAAATTATATTTAAATAAATGTACGAGCTTGGAAATTTTTTGATATTCCGTCGCGCAAAGCAATGCATCCAATGAAACGGGAGAATTTTTTTCAATTCGTTTTATTAGGCATTTTTCACAAATATGTCCGTTTTGAGTAATTGTTTTTTCACAATATGGGCAAACTTGAAAAGGCAGTAAATTGATTTTTTGCTCGCAATCATGGCAAATCCAAACACCTTCTTTTTGGCAAAAAAGGCAAGAAATGGGGAATAGCATATCAAGCGCAAAAGCATTTATTTTTTTGGAGTATTCAATAAACAAATGATATTTTAGCTTAGAACTAACTCATTCTTTTTTAGTAAAATATTTACGTGATTATTTTTCAAATCATTTTGCATAATGGCGCGAGCAATTTTTTCTTCAATGATTTTTTGAATATTTTTGCGAATCAATCTTGCTCCGAATTTTTCATCGAAACTTTTTTGCGCGATAAATATCGCTACATCTTGTGAAAAATTAATTTCCAAATCTTGTTTTTTAAGTTGATTTTTCAATTTTTCCAATTCTAAGCGGGCAATTTTTTCCAGTGCTTCTTTTTTGAGTGAGTTAAAAATAACCAAATGGTCTAAGCGATTAAGCAATTCCGGCTTTACTCGTTCACTTAGTTTTCTCATAAGCAAATCCTCTTCAATTTCTCCGCCATCATTTTTTTCAAAAAGCGGATCTGTTTTAAATCCTAATTTTCGCGACGGCATGAATTCGGAAATATCAATGTTGGAAGTGAGAATTATAATAGTATTTTTGAAATTAACTTCAAGTCCGCTGGCATCAGTTAAAATCCCATCTTCTAAAATTTGCAATAATAAATTAAAAACATCAGGATGAGCTTTTTCAATTTCATCGAATAGAACGACGGAATGGGGGTGGCGGCGCACTTTCTCAGTGAGTCTTCCTCCTTCACCAAATCCTACATAACCGGCAGGAGAGCCAATCAGCCCTGAAACAGTATGCCTTTCCATGAATTCACTCATATCAAAACGGATAAGCGAAGGCGATTTGTTTGTGGTTGATTCAAAAAATTCTTGCGCTAAAATTTTAGCGGTCAAAGTTTTTCCTGTTCCACTCGGACCAAGAAATAGAAAAGAGCCGAGCGGGCGATTGAAATTCGCAAGTCCGAATTGGGCACGAATCAAAACGTTGGAAATTTTTTCAATCGCTTGATTCTGGCCGATAATTTCGGCGGAAAGAATATCTTTTACTTTTTCAATTTTAGAATTTTTTTCTTGTGCTAATTTATGTTTGGGAATGCCGGAAATACGTGCAACTGTTTCAAAAATATCATCATTTTCCAACAGAATTGCCGAAGCTGTTTCTTTTTGTTTTTGTATTTTTTCCAATTCATTTTTTAGTGTGATCTCTTGACTTTTTTGTTCCAACGCTTTTTCAAAATCAGCTTGTCCGAGCAGTTGTTCTTTTTGTTGAGACAAAACAGTTAATTTTTTTTTCAATGCATGAATTTTTTTGAAAATCAAAGACGGTTTTCTTTTGGCGCGAATATTTGCGGAAGCCTCATCCATGACATCGATAGCTTTATCGGGAAAAAAACGATCCTTGATGTAGCGGTCGCTTAATTCCACAATCAGTTCTATTATTTTTTCCGAAATGACCACATTATGAAATTTCTCATAGTGTTTTTTGATTCCCAAAAGGATTTTTTTTGTTTCTTCGGCATTTGGTTCGGTGATCTGAATCGGCTGAAAGCGTCTATTGAGAGCAAAATCTTTTTCAAAATATTTTTTATGTTCCGCTTCTGTTGTTGCGCCGATAATTTGAATTTTTCCTTCCGAAAGCGCCGGTTTTAAAATATTGGCCAAATCAAGACTGCCGGAGATATTGCCTGTTCCTATAATATTGTGAATTTCATCGATAAAAAGAATAATATTTTTATTTTCTGCGATTTCGTTGAAGATATTTTTTAGACGTGATTCAAATTCTCCGCGAAAATTTGTTCCCGCAACAAGCGACGCAATGTCCAAATTCATTATTTTTTTTTCAAGAAGAAACGGTGGAACGGATTCGGCATTGATAAGGTGGGCCAGTTGAGATATGATTGCTGTCTTTCCGACTCCGGGATGTCCAATTAGCAAGGGATTATTTTTATTTTTTCTACCAAGTATATTGATAACTCTTTCCAACTCTGAATTTCTGCCGATGATAGTATCTTTTTGCGTTGCAACTTTTTTGTTTAAGTCGATGCAATATTTATTTAAATAAGATATTTCTTGTCGCGAGTCTTTTTTCCCCAAAATAAAATTGGGAAAATCAACCAATTTTGCCAAATCGATAATAACCGGATCGGCAGATGTTTGATTTGCTAAGCGATTTTTTTTCCAATCTGTCCCGGAGAGAAGATCTCTAACGGATTTTTCGGGATTTTCTAAAATTGCATAAACCAAATGTTCCGTTCCGACATAAGGATAGGCGAAATTTTTGGCAATAGCATATGCTCTAACCAGAACATCTTTCAGTGCTGAAGACGCTTTTGGGGCTATTTTTTTTTGTTGATTGTTATTTTGGTTTTCCAATTTTTTTTTAAAGTGTTTTTCGGTGATGCCAAATCCGTTCAGCATATTCGATCCAATACTGCCAGTTTCCAAATAGATAGCGAAAAGCAAATGCAAGCTTGAAATCTCTCCCGAATTATAGTTACCAGCCAATTGAACAGAAAGGGAAAGTGCATTTTTGGCATGAGCGGTTAATTTTTGATCATCAATTTTATAGTTTAAAAAAATATCATCTGAAGGCATATGGTTGATTGTTAAATTGGACTTAAAATTATTTTTTAAAATAATCCTTTTGATAATAAATATAGCATATATCAGTTTATTTTTAAAAAACAAAAATGTCAACTACGAGTTTTGTGCAAAAATAAAAATAATATGCTATCATTGAATCAAAGATAATTAAAAAATGTCGGGTTTAATCAATTTTAGTTGATGGAATCCAGGCATTATTATTGATATGAATAAAAATTTGGCAAAAAATTTGGCTTCCGGCCATAGCGCTTGTGCCGGTTGCGCTTTTCCTTCAATTGTGCGAACGATTTTGGGTGAAGCGACAACTCCGGTGGTTATTTCCAACGCAACAGGATGTCTTGAAGTAACTTCTACTATTTATCCTTATACCGCATGGAAAGCTCCTTATATTCACAGTGCATTTGCTAATGCGGCAGCAACTATTTCCGGCGTGGAGCGGGCGTATTTGGCGATGCGAAAGAAAGGTAAGATTGAAAAAAAAATAAAATTTGTTGCATTCGGCGGAGATGGTGGAACTTATGATATTGGTCTTCAAGCGCTGTCCGGTGCGCTTGAGCGTGGGCATAATTTTCTTTATGTAGTTTATGACAATGGCGGATATATGAATACGGGAAATCAAAGATCATCGGCAACGCCATATGGCGCAGGAACGGAAACAACACCGATTGGAAAAGAATCTTTCGGAAAGATTGAAGCGCGTAAAAATTTGATGGAAATTGTGGCAGCGCACAGAATCTCATATTTGGCGCAGGCCAACATTGCGTTTATGGCTGATTTAAAAATAAAAGCAAAGAAAGCTTTGGCTGTGGACGGACCGAGTTTTCTTACGGTTTTTTCTCCTTGTACAAATAATTGGAAATTTCCCACTTCGCAATATGTGGCTATCGCAAAATTAGCAACGGAAACCAATTTTTGGCCACTCTATGAGATCGAAAATGGAAATTATAAATTAAATTGGGAACCAAAAAAAATAACACCGGTAATGGAGTTCTTAAAAACACAAGGTCGTTTCAAGCATTTATTTTCAGAAAAAAACAAAGCAATATTAGAAAAAATCCAAAAAAATGTGAATGATGAATTTGCCAGAATTGCCAGTTTGAGTGAAGAGTAAGATCTTCTTTTGAGCCATCTATCAGAATCGAACTGATGACCTACGGTTTACGATACCGTCGCTCTACCGACTGAGCTAAGATGGCACTAATTCATAGTATATTAATTTTTTAAATAATTCAACAATATGAAACTCTATATCTGCGAAATTTGCGGAGACGCCTATATCGGCGAAGAAAAGCCAACTGATTGCCCGTTTTGCGGAGCAAGAGGAAATTTTATAAAATCAGCAAATGAAGCCGAGCCGATTGCGGAAATCAAAGCGGAGATTAGTGAGCTATCAAAAAATAATTTGCTGGAAACGCTGGGTTTGGAAACAAAAGCCAATGCAACTTATTTGTGTATGGCCGGGCAAGCAAAAGACTATCAAATCATTAAAATGTATAAACGCTTAGCAAGGGTAGAACTGGAGCACGCCATTATCGTAACGAAACTTTTAAAAATAGCAATGCCGGAAATCAAATTGGAGGAATGTTTTGGCGAAGACATTAAAAATTTTAAAAAAACAATCGAATTGGAAGATCATGCGGTTGAGCTGTATAAAAAATTTGCCAAAGAAGCTCAGGAAACGCATGTTCGCAAATTTTTCGGCGCGATAATGCAGGCAGAGGCGGGACACATAGAGTTAATTAGAAATTATTTATAAATATGGTCTGGATTTATACTTTAATTTCTGTTTCCGTGGTTAGTCTGATATCACTCATTGGTGTTTTCACATTGGCTTTGGATAAAGATAAATTATATAAATACTTGATTTATTTTGTCAGTCTTTCTGCCGGAACACTGATGGGTGATGCCTTTATTCACCTTATTCCCGATGCTTATGCGGAAAATTCCGGAACCAAAACTTCGCTCTATATTTTGGCGGGTATTTTTCTCTTTTTTATTTTAGAAAAGGGTTTGCACTGGCGGCATTGCCATGAGGAGCCTTGCGCGGATCACCCGCATCCTTTTTCATATATAATTTTAGTTGGCGATTCGATGCATAATTTTATCGATGGAATGGTGATTGCCGCCAGTTTTATTGCCAGTATTCCTTTGGGAATCGCAACAGCAACGGCGGTTATTTTTCATGAAATTCCTCATGAAATAGGTAATTTCGCTTCTTTGTTATATGGTGGATTTTCAACCAAAAAAGCGCTTTTGTATAATTTTCTTAGCGCTCTTGTGGCAATGCTTGGGGCGATTTTTGTTTTAGCAATAAGTACAAATATCAACCCGACCAATTTCCTCATCCCCTTTGCCGCCGGCGGATTTATCTATGTGGCGGGAACAGATTTAATTCCGGAACTGCACAAGCACAACGAATTTAAAAAAGGTATTATTCAGGTAGTTGCTTTTTTGTTTGGAATTGGTTTAATGCTGGGAATATTGCTAATGGAATAATGTATGCGCAAAAAAAACAGATTGCGAGCGAGTCTATGCAAGTGATTGATTTTTATACCAGTTTATGCTAGATTGTCACAGAACACTAGCATATATCAAATTTTAATTAAAATTTTTATGAAAGGCATAATTTTGGCTGGAGGAACAGCAACTAGACTGTTTCCGCTTACTGCAACAACTAGTAAGCAACTTTTGCCGATTTATGATCGACAAATGATTTTTTATCCGCTAAATGTGCTTATTAAAGCCGGAATAAAGAACATTTTAATTATAGTTGCTCCGGAACATTCCGGGCAATTTATTAATTTGCTTGGTTCTATTTTTGAAAAAGCGGGGATTCATCTTGAATTTAAAGTACAAAAAGTGCCCAAAGGATTAGCGGAAGCTTTTGTTTTGGGAGAGAGTTTTATTGGTGATGATAATGTGGCAATGGCATTAGGAGATAATATTTTTGAAGATGATCTGGGAGAAAAAATCAAAAGATTTGAAAGGGGTGGGCTGGTTTTCGCTAAGAAAGTTTCCGATCCGGAGCGTTTTGGCGTAGTGGAATTTGATGAAAATGATAATGTTATATCTATCGAAGAGAAACCAAAAAAAGCTAAAAGTAATTATGCGTTAACCGGAATATATGTTTATGATAAGCGCGTTATTAAGATTGCGAAAAATCTTTCACCTTCTTGTCGCGGAGAAGTGGAAATTACGGATGTCAATAAGCGTTTTATGAAAATGGGAGAATTGAAGGTGGAAAAAATTAGGGGTGCTTGGCTGGATGCCGGAACATATGATTCTCTTTTGGAAGCGAGCAATGTCGTGAAAAAAAAAGAACTTTATAAAAAATTTGATCCAATAGTGGATCTGGCAATTATGGAATTTAATTCGGAACTTAAAAAAATCGCTAAGAAAAGATTAAACTAGTGCTTACAATCGATTCTTTATCGCTCGTTTCTTTCTGTTTATAATATAATTATGAATAACGATCTTGAGGAAATTAAAAATCGCTTAAATATAGTGGATGTTATAGGTGATTATTTACGGCTGGAAAAGGCAGGAGGAAACTATCGAGCGCTCTGTCCTTTCCATAATGAAAAAAGCCCTTCCTTTATGGTTAATGAAGAAAAGCAAATTTGGCATTGTTTTGGTTGTCAAAAGGGTGGTGATATTTTTTCTTTTGTGATGGAAATTGAAGGCTTGGAGTTTTATCCGACATTGAAGCTACTTGCTGAAAAAGCTGGCGTAACACTAACTAAAAATATTTCCGGTTTAATTGAAAAGAAAAGTAACAGCATGGAAATTTTGGAGTTGGCAACTAAATTTTATGAAATTCAATTGTGGAAAGGGGCGGGGAAAATAAAAATACTTAATTATTTAAAAACAAGAGGTCTAACCGAAGAAACTGTTAAAACTTTTCGTTTGGGCTATGCGCCTAAAGGCTGGCGCAATTTATTGGATTTTTTGGTTGGTCGCGGATATAAAATAGATGAAATTGCCAAAACCGGTTTGTTGGTGGAGAAATTGCAAAATAACAACAAGGATTATTATGACCGATTTAGAGATAGGATAATTTTTCCTATTGGAGATTATTCGGGAAAAATTTTGGGTTATAGCGCTCGGGTAGCGCCTGGTGGCGATGAAACTCAAGCAAAGTATGTTAATTCTCCGGAAACGGAAGTCTATCATAAGAGCAAGGTGTTGTATGGCTTAGATAAGGCGAAATCAGAAATAAGACAAAAAGATTTCGTGCTTTTGGTTGAAGGGAATATGGATGTAATTGCCAGTTTTCAAGCTGGTATCAAAAATGCGGTGGCAGTTTCCGGAACAGCGCTTACGGTGATGCAACTAGATATTTTGAAACGCTACACGAAAAATATAAAAATGCTTTTTGATATGGACTCTGCCGGAGAAGAGGCGACAAAAAAAAGCATAAAATTGTGTTTCTCAAAAGACATTAGCGTTCAAGTTGTTGAATTGCCTTCCGGCAAGGATGCTGCTGATTTAGCGCAAAAAGATCCAAAAAAATTAGTGGAGTCCGTTGCCGGGGCGAAAGGTGCTATGGAATATTTTTTTCAAAAAACTTTTACTCGTTTTGATAAAAATAACCCAGAGGACAAGAAAAAAATTAGTGCGATACTCCTAGAAATGATTGGCGAGCTTGAAAATGAAGTTGAAAAAAGTCATTGGTTGAAAAAAATAGCCAATGAATTGGACGTGCGTGATATAGTATTGACGGAAGAATTAAAAAAAGTTAAACTGGGAGAAAGAATTCCGACAAGAAACCGAAATCAAGCGGCGGATGAATTTTTTCAAATCATCAATCGCCAAAAAATTGATATTTTGCTTGAGGAACTTGTCGGCCTTTTGTTAGCTATACCGGGTAGCTGGGAAAGTTTGGCGGTAAAAAAAGAATATGACAGCGCTTATTTTTTTCGAAACAATATTCTTAGGTTAATGCTTGAACGGGGAAATGAATTTAGTTTTTGCTTTAATGAATTTATTGATGGAATTAATCGTGAATTTCAGTTGGAAGCGGAAAAACTTTTTTTTCGTAAAAAATTTCGCTTGGGATTAAATAATGAATTGGAAGAAGTTTCACTCGAAGAATTAAAAAGGGAATTGTCGGGGATTTTAGCGGAAATTGAAGAGAAAATTAAAAAAGATAAAAGAATTAAAGTTGAAAAAGATTTGGCATTGGCAGAAAAAAGGATGGATAAAATAGCGAAAAATCTTTTGCTTAAAGAGCTTAAAGACTTGAGTAAAATTTAAATTCTATAATTTTTTTTGGTAAATTTTATGGTTAAAAAAATAATGATGAATAAAAAAAATAAAATAAAGAAAAAAGTTTTTTCCAAGCAAGATGCAAAGAAAAAAACAAAATTAAAAAAGTTGTCTAAAAATAATGATAAAAAAAAGCTTGTTTCCAAATCGAAACAAATGACAAAGAAGATAAAAAATAAAAAAAATACCAGGCTTATTTCAAAAAAAGAATTAAAAAAGAAAACTGCTTTAGCGCGTGCTTCTGATGATAAAAAAAAGAATAATGTTCTGACGAAAAATACCGAGGAGAATAAGGCGGATATTTTAGCTGATTTGGTTTATCGTTCCAAGCAACGCGGTTTTATCACTGAAGACGAAATTTTGCATACTTTTCCTGATGTAGAAAGAGATATAGAAAAATTGGAAGAATTGTACGAGAAGTTGGAGAAAAATAGCATCAAGGTTGTTAGTTCGGATGAGATGCTCAAATTTGAAACTGATAAAATATCGGAGGAATTTGAAAAAGAAAAGACAGTCAAGAAAAGTTCTCGCAAGCGTGGCGGTAGCTATATCGGTGATGTTTCTGATGATGTTTCGTCGGATTTAGTTCAGATGTATTTGCGTGAAATTGGCAGGGTTGGGTTGCTTTCCACTGAAGAAGAAGTTTCCTTAGCGAAGAGAATCGAAAAAAATGATTTAGTTGCTAAACAAAAATTAACGGAGGCTAATTTGCGATTAGTGGTAAGTATTGCTAAAAAATATGTCGGTCGTTCGCATAATCTTTCCTTGCTTGATTTGATTCAAGAAGGTAATATTGGTCTTTTTCGCGCAGTAGAAAAATTCGATTATCGCAAAGGTTATAAATTTTCCACTTATGCGACATGGTGGATTCGCCAAGCTGTAACGCGCGCCTTAGCTGACCAATCAAGGACTATTCGCATTCCTGTGCATATGGTAGAGACAATCAATAAATACACCCAAATCACCCGTCGGCTTGTGCAAGATTTGGGGCGTGAGCCTTTGCCGGAAGAAATTGCCGTGGAAATGGGAGTCGAGGTGGAAAAAATTCGTCATATTCAGAAAATTTCTCAAGAAACGGTTTCATTGGAAACTACCGTTGGCGATAGTGACGATGATTCTGTTTTAGGTGATTTTGTTGAAGATACGGAAACTGTAATGCCAAATCAGGTTGCTTCTAGGAAAATGTTAAAAGAGCATGTGAATGAGATTTTGAAAGACTTAACTCCTCGCGAGCAGAAAATTTTAAAAATAAGATTCGGATTGGAAGATGGAGTGACACATACCCTGGAAGAAGTTGGCCAAGAATTTGGGGTTACTCGGGAGCGTATTCGTCAAATAGAAGCAAAGGCGCTGGAAAAAATCCGAGACCATAAAACAATTAAAAAACTGCGAGATTACTAAGTCCAGTAGTTAGATTGATCTACTTTTCTACTGGCAAGCTTAATGTGAAACGTGATCCGGCACCAGTCATGCTTTCAACGGTAATATCGCCGTTCATTTTTCTAGCTAATTCTCGAGTAATCCAAAGACCGAGTCCGGTGCCGATTATATTTTTAGTTTCTTCGTTTTTAATGCGATAGAATTTTTGAAACAAATTTTTTTGCTCTTCAGAAGAAATTCCCATTCCAGTATCAGAAACGGTAATAAATATTTTTTGTCTTTCCATTTTAGTGGTAATTTCCACTGTGCCTTTGGGTGTGTATTTAATCGCATTGCCGAGGAGGTTTATGATAATTTGTTTTGTTCTTTCCGGATCGGCCATTGCTTGTGGTGCATCAGGAAGGGGATTAAAAATGAGCGCTAGATTTTTTTGAATAGCGGATGACTTTAATTCTTCCACTGATT
>JAJYDG010000002.1 GCA_021777675.1 bacterium
AACAACAGAAAGAAGTCGATAAAACAATTAAAAGTTTTCAAGCACCCACCCTGCAAGAAACCAATCTTCGCTTGATAAAATATATTTTACTAATTGATTCGCTTTTTCTTTTTTTCGCAACAATCATCAGCTATTTCCTCTCTCAAGAAACTCTTCGTCCGATTGAAAAAGCACTTGATTTGCAAAAACAATTCAGCGCCAACGCCTCTCATGAATTACGAACTCCTCTGGCAATAGTAAAAACTGATTTTGAGGTAGCATTGAGAAATGACCGGTTAAGTATTCCCGATTATAAAACAATCATCAAAAGCAATCTTGAAGAGATAGATCGAATGTCCAATATAGTTAGGAATATTCTCAGACTTTCTCGCGGTGATCATGAAAATGAAAACTCTGTCCACGCTGTTTTTGAGCTTAATCGACTAGTTTTACGCATCGTAAAAAAAATGGATATTCTTGCCAAAAACAAAAAAATCGATTTAAAAATAAGGCACTTGGATCAGGTTTTTTTTACCGGCAATACTCTTGATTTTGAAGACATTTTGATTAATTTACTCCAAAATGCCATTAACTATACCGAACAGAAAGGAATAATAGAAATTCAACTCTTAAAAAAAATGGGGGGTGTCGAGCTTTCCATTTCAGACACCGGAATAGGCATAAGCGCCAAAGATTTGCCACATATTTTCGAAAGATTCTATAAGGTTGATCAAGCAAGAATACAAACCGCCAACGGAGCCGGTCTGGGTCTTTCCCTGGTCAATGAACTCGTAAAAAAATATTGCGGAAAAATTTCAATCACAAGCGAACTGCAAAAAGGAACAAAAATAACAATTCGCTTTGCCTCTCATCAATAAACTTATTTCATAAATTCTTCATTTTCTTGAGCTAGTATGAACAATAACTGAAAAGTAGTAAGAAAAACAATGCCAAAAAGTGGCTTGGCAAGAATTTTTTTTCATGCTAGACTGAAACGGAGTTTAATTAAATAATAAATTAAGTAAATAAATAATAATTTAAAAAAATATGAACAATTTGAATCTGGAAGGAAAAATCTACGGCTACAACAAAAAAACAGTAGCGCTTCTTGCGCTTGTTGTTATTGTCTTTGGCATTGCTTTTTATGCCGGAGCAATGTATGAAAAAAAGAAGTTGGCTTCTCTTAAGGGCAAAGGCGGTTCAGCGATTACAACAGGAACAACCAAAAAGAAATCCAAAAAAGCAAAAAATCAACTTCCGGCAACTACTGTCAATGGAACGACTCCGGTTACGCCTGACGCAAGCGCAACAGATGTTCCCGCTCCGGCAACAACCACTCCGAATACGCAAACTTTGCCAGGAACCGGAACGAATTAATCCTTGAAGATTTCCATGGCAGGGGAAGAAATTCCCCTGCTTTTCTTTTTTTAAATTATCTGCTAGAATATTTTCTCAGAAGCTCAACCTCAATAACATTGATTTATTTTGTTTATAATTATTTTAATTTTTAAAGAATTTCAATAAGCCATGCCAGATAATAAAGTCGCTATCAGATTTAATAATGTTTCCTTTAAATATTCTCGCGAAAAAATTATTCTCGATGAAGTTTCCTTTTCTTTGCGCCAAAATTCAAAAATTACACTGATGGGACAAAATGGTGCCGGAAAAAGCACTATTTTCAATCTTATTTCAGGTGCAATAAAGCCGGATTCCGGAACAATTTATATTTGTGACGATTTGAAAATTGCCTATGCAAAACAAATCATTCCTCAAGAAGAAATGCAGTTGACCGTATATGATTTTTTTCAAAAATGCTTCTCGGAAAAAATCTATAATCTCACTCCAAAAATAGATGCCGTCCTGGAAATCGTCAATTTAAAAGCGCCTCATAATAGAATAATTCGATCTTTTTCCGGTGGACAACAGGCGCGATTGCTTTTAGCTTCGGCGCTGATTATTAACCCTGATTTGTTAATATTAGATGAACCAACAAATAATCTTGATCCGGCTGGTATTGAACATCTAACCGCTTTCTTAATCAATTACCCGCATACTTGCATTGTTATTTCGCATGATGCCGATTTTCTCAATGCTTTTACTGATGGAGTTATCTATCTAGACATATTTACTCACACCATCCAACAATACAAGGGAGATTATTATACTGTTGTAAATGAGATTGCGACGCAAATTGAAAAAGAAAAACGTAAAAATGCCCAGTACGAAAAAGAAATTTTAGCTAACAAAGAAAAAGCGAATTTTTTCGCCAACAAGGGGGGGAAAATGCGTCTTGTAGCAAGAAGGATGCGCGATAAAGCCGCCGAAATGGAAGATGCTAAAGTAGATGTGCGCAAAGAAGATCGCGCCATTCGCCCATTTGCCATTCCTTGTCAAGAAGATTTGCCAGTGGAAATTGTCAATATTTCATCCGTAACAACTGTGCAAAATTATGCACCAATAGAAAAAAGTGTTAGAATATCATTGCGCAAAAACCAACATCTTTTACTCTCCGGACCCAACGGTATCGGAAAAAGCACCCTGCTAGAAACATTAGCGCAAAATTCTTCCACTAGCGCAAAGATTTCCGATAATGTGCGCATCGGATATTACCGACAAGATTTTTCAACGCTTAATTTCAATGAAACAGTTTATGATTCCCTGCTTTCTGTAATGCAAAAAAAAGATGAGGAAAAATTGCGTTCGATTGCCTCCGGATTTCTAATTACCAAAGAGCTTATCAATTCCAAAATCGGCGATTTATCAGAAGGTCAAAAAGGCTTAGTGGCATTTGCGCAATTAGTTTTGCTTGAGCCGGGACTTCTAATTTTGGATGAGCCGACTAACCATATCAATTTTCGTCATCTGCCCATAATTGCCAGTGCTTTGGATAGCTATAAAGGTGCAATGATTTTAGTCAGTCACATACCGGATTTTGTTGAACAAATTAGAATTGACGAAATTTTAAACCTAGAAAAATAGAAAAAAGATTTTGTTTTTATGATAAAATTAGGTCGCAAAAAATTTTATTCCGCCCCGATGATTTTTCTGCAAATCGGATCGCTCCTGTCCATTGCCGTTGTTTCTCTTTTTGGCGCGCATTTCTTTTTATATTTTTCACTTACTCATTTGTTTTGCATAAGTGATAAGCATAAAGATTATTTGATTTTTCTTTTATTTTTTTTGGGAAACAGTTTTATCATATTCTCCATTATCGCCCACTGGAAAGAAAATGTCGTTACGCGAATTTTTTATTTTCTTTCCGGCTTTTGGTGGGGATTGTTGGCAAATCTAATGCTGGCAATCATAGCAATTTGGATTGTTCTTTGGTTGAATGATTTACTGGTTTTGGATATAAATATTTTAGCGCTTGAATTATCATTTTTTACCTTAGCCTTTTTGCTTTCATTATATGGCGTTTGGAATGCTTATTCTCCGAAAATAAAAAATGTTTTTGCCACCATTCCCAACTTGCCGGAAAATTGGCAAGCAAAAAAAATTGTACATATCTCCGATGTACATTTAGGGCACCTTTACCGCGCAAATTTTTTACGAAGAATTGTCAACAAAATAAATTCTCAACACCCTGAAATGGTTGCCATTACCGGAGATTTGTTTGATGGAATGGATGGAAACTTGGAATCATTGACTTCCCCGTTAAACAATCTCAAAACCAATTATGGAGTTTTTTTCGTCAATGGCAATCACGAAACATACCTTGGAATAGAAAAAACGCATAATATTCTTGAAAAAACCAAAGTGCGCATACTGCGTGATGAAGTGATTGATCTTTCCGGGCTAAAATTAATCGGCATCAGCTATCCCGATCGCGGAGAAAAAAAAGATATCCCCGCTACATTAAAAAAGTTAAGGCCGGATTTTTTTGGAAAACCGAATATTTTTATCTATCACTCTCCGATCAATATCTCACAAATAGCCAAAAATGGTGTTAATTTGCAATTATCCGGACACACTCATTTAGGTCAAATTTTTCCCTTTAATTTTATTACTAAAATAATTTATCACGGTTATGATTATGGATTACACTGTATAGACAATTATACCCTTTATGTAACAAATGGCGTTGGCACGTGGGGTCCAATGATGCGCATTGGCAATGTTCCGGAAGTTGTTGTAATCACATTGAAATAAAAAAATATTAAAAAAATAGATTGCGTTTATTGCAATATTTTTTATGAAAAATATTATCTTAAAACTTTTTTTACCATGGCTTATTTTACTCCTTTTAATCGGCTATTTTTCACAAAATTTTTCCCATTGGGACGGCATTAAAAATTGTTATTATAAAAAATATCCACCCTATTTTCGTTGGGACTCTTCTTGGTACACCGGCATTGCGCAAAAAGGCTATACGTCTTTTTCCGCCGAAAAAAATTCTACTGCCGCATTTTGGCCACTCTATCCGGCAACAATTAATTTTTTCTATCATACTTTTAATATTCGCCCGCCCAAAATGGCTTTTTTACTCAGCATTTGCTATGCTTTTTTGGCCACGATATTAATTTATCATCTTGCTCGATTGGACTATGATAAAAAAGAAAGTTTTCAAATCATCCTGGTTTTCTTATCTTTTCCCTCTTCCTATTATCTAATCACCGTATATCCCGAATCGCTTTTTGTATTACTGGCCGCCGTCAGCTTATATCTGGGAAGAAAAAAATTTTGGTTTTTAGCAGGAGTTGCATCCGCTCTCCTAGCATTCACCAAACCCTATGGTGCATTGATAATGCCAGTTTTATTTGTGGAATATTTGGAAAATATTAACTGGCAATGGAATAGGGCGCTACATAAATTCGATTGGCTTCCTCTTTGCTTTCCGGCAATTTCCGTACTTATTTTTATTTATTATAATTATATTCATTTTAATGAACCGTTTGCTTTTGCCATTGCGCAACGTACATGGGGAAGAAGTTTTGGCAATCCTGTTATTGCACTTTTTGATGAAGCAAAATATTATCTTTTTACCAATGGCTCTCATATTTTTTCCGGCGGAAATATTGAATATTTAATTTATCTTTTTAGTTTCTTTTTTTCTATTTTGGCATTTATTATTTCGTGGAAAACCGTACGAAAAAGCTACCTACTCTTCACCGGAATGATTTTACTTCTAGCTCTTTACAGTGGCACACTCACCAGCTGGTACCGCTATATGCTTCTTACTTTTCCCATTCTTTTCGGACCAGCACTTTATCTTATGAAAAATAAGCGACTTAATTATTTTTATCTTGCCATTTCGTTGATTTTACTTATTATAATCTCCAGTCTTTTCGTTCGTTGCTATCCGGTAGTTTAGCTTAACCATGATACTGTCGACTGTTTTTGACAAAACTTCATATTAAGAGTAAACTGAAATTTATGTTTTAAATTAATTTAAATTTATCTAAAAAAAAATTACGATGGAAATTAGAAATATTGCGATTATCGCTCATGTAGATCATGGAAAAACGACTTTGACTGATGCAATTATGCGTCAAACAGGAGTTGTCTGCGAAGGAGCGACAATGGATAGTAATACCTTGGAGCAAGAACGAGGGATCACTATTTATTCTAAAAATGCCGCTATTATCTATAAAAATACCAAGATCAACATTGTTGACACGCCGGGACATGCCGATTTCGGTTCCGAAGTGGAACGAGTTTTGCGCTCAATTGATAGCGTTGTTCTTGTTGTCGACGCGCAAGAAGGTCCGATGCCTAAAACCAGATTTGTCCTTAAAAAATCGTTGGAACTCGGACTGAAGCCAATTGTGGTAATCAATAAAATTGACAAACCTGCCGCCGATCCGGATATGGTGCAAGAACAAGTTTTTGAACTTTTTTTGGATTTAGGCGCAACTGACGAACAGCTGGAATTTACCACTGTCTACGCTATCGCTCGTGAAGGAATTGCCAAATTGCGTATAGATGATATTTCCACTGATCTTTCCCCTCTTCTCGACACAATTCTCGCCCGCGTTCCGGCAACACCGCTAGAAAATAATAATAAGCCTCTGCGAATGCAACTTTTTAACCTTGGCTATGATAACTTTTTGGGACGATTGGGTATTGGACGAATTTATGAGGGAATAATTCATACTGGCGACATGCTTACCGTTAAAAAAAATGATGGCGCGATAGAAACTGGAAAAATTACCAAGCTTTTTTCTTTTATGGGAATACAAAGACAAGAAGTGACCGAAGCGATAGCAGGAGATATTGTTATGATTTCCGGAATTCCCAAAATTGATATAGGAGAAACAGTTTGCGCCACCCCTGAACAAGAGGCCTTGCCATATATCAGCATTGATGAACCAACTATTTCTTTGAATTTTTTAGTTAATGACTCCCCCTTCGCCGGTCGTGAGGGAAAGTTAGTTACAAATAAACAAATCAAAGAAAGGTTGCTGAAAGAGCTGGAAATCAATGTGGGACTCAAAATTGATTTTTCCACTTCCGAGTATTACACCGTATTTGGTCGTGGCGAATTGCACGTAGCCATTCTTTTGGAAAATATGCGTCGCGAAGGTTTTGAGGTGCAAGTATCAAAACCGCGTGTTATTATCAAAGAAGTTGACGGAGTAAAGTCAGAACCGTTTGAAGAATTAACTGTCGATGTACCGGAAAAAACTTCTGGTGTGGTTATTGAAAAAATTGGCAAAAGAAAAGGGATTATGATAAACATGAAACAAACAGGCAATCAAATGCGAATGATATTTGAAGCCCCTACAAGAGGAATTTTGGGCTATCGCGGAGAGTTTATGATTGACACGCGCGGAGAAGGCATTCTTTGTAGTCGTGTAATCGGATTTAGGCCGTATGCCGGAGATATCAAGAAAACCGATACCGGTTCAATGATTTCCATGGCAACCGGAAAAGCGCTCGGGTTTTCCTTGGCAAATCTTCAAACGCGAGGAACACTTTTTATTGAACCAGGAACTGAAGTTTATGAGGGAATGGTAATTGGAAACACTTCCAAAGGTCAAGATATGGCTGTTAATCCGACTAAGGGCAAGCAAATGAGCAATATGCGATCTTCCGGAGCTGATGAAGCCATTCAGCTTACGCCACCAACAAAAATCACTCTTGAGCACGGCCTGGAAATAATGGCAGACGATGAATATCTGGAAGTCACTCCACTTTCCGTGCGCTTACGCAAACAATACCTAAATGAAACTGAAAGAATTAGACAATCACGAAAAAGCTAAAAAAATTATTTTGTTTTTATTTTTTTGACAAACGCAAAAAAAGCTTCATCAAAATATTTTTTGATAATCTTTTTTCCGTCATCTAGATCGCTATGATACACTTGCATCAAATCATCCAAATCAGCCGTAACTATTTCCACTTTTTTTCCTATTTTATTTAAATTCAAAATCGGAAAAGCTAATTTAGCAACAGCCAAATCCGCAATAACTGTCACGGGAGCGTTTCCAACGCAATCAACAATAATAATCTTTTTTGTCTTATTTAAAATTGAAAAATATTTTTTTTCAAAAGCACGAAAACCACGCCCCCAATAGATTGGCTTGTCATAAGACAGCTCTTCGTTTCCGGAAAAAACAAATAAACTATTTTCTAAAATTTCAGGTTTTTCCAATAAACTTTTCATTAAAAGCGCAACTCCCGAGGCATTGTCAATAGCGCCTTTTTTTATGCTGTCATAATGAGCAAAAGAAATGGTTTGCGGATTTTTCAAGTTGCCCACTAAAATATTTTTTGATTTAAATTTTTTTCTCTCAACAACAACTTCTCCAAAAATCTTTTTAGCTTTAATAACTAAAGCTATTTTTTCGCGACTCACGCAAATTGCCGGAGCAAAATAATAATTATTTAAAGAAATGCCGGAACATTTCGGATTGTAATTAATATTGGAAATATCTTGACAAATTGAAGAAGAAAGTAATGAACTGATTATTATATCATTGGATTTTATTTCCCCACTTACAAAAGAGCAACCTTCACAATCAATTTGCTTTTTATCCGCCATAAGTAAAACTTTTTTTGTCAAAGGAATTTCAGTTTCAAATTCCTGAATCGCATAGAAAACAGAATTTTTCTCCAAAAAAGAAACCAAAAAATCTGCCGTCTTTTTTTCATTTTCAAATTGCCTTGGAGCAAAAGAGACTAACTTGGCGATAAATTTTTGATAATCAAATTTTTCAGTCTGCATATGTTTATTAAAAAATAAATTATTATGAAAAGGGGCTATGCTACTAAATTTTAGCATAACCCCTTTCTGAAGCAACTATGAACGAGCAATCAGCTCTTTTTCATAGTGCTTCATAATCTCAAAAAAACAACTTTCTTCGACCAAAAAAGGTGGCCTGGAAAGTGATTTCAAAAAATCATTTACTTCTAGAGCTTTTTCGGGAATTTCATTCAACTTGGAATGAAATTCGCCAAAATCAACCCTGAGCGGGGTATCAAGAATAAGTGGTAAAAAACCACATATATTTTCAATTTCCCGGTTGTTTTTTTTGAACCACAAAACTACTTGTGGTTCCTCATCAACGGTTGACGCTAACCCCCTGGATCCGTCAAGGAAGAGCAGGAGGTAGAAAAAATAATACCAGTCCGCCGGTGGACGGACATCCTTATTGATTCCGACATCTATCCCGCTAATCCTTTTTTCATATCCTCCCCTTTTTTCAAAGACAAATTCGGGAAGATTTTTTTTCGCTACAAAAAAAGTTCTGAAAAAAAATTACTCAGATCTTTTTTTTCAATTTCCTCTTCCGGAATAGCTTTTTTCATCATCTCCCAGTGGAATTCCGGCAAAGTCTTTCCGCAATGACTTTTTAATTCGGAAAAAATTGCTCCTTGCAAATTCTTTTGATCAGAAACTCTTTTGCAATTCACAATCAAGCCTCCTTTTCGACCTTTTTTCAAAAGAGGGATCGAAATGATGGATTTTTTGTAATTGTTTATTCCTCTTTGCGGAAAAGTATCCCTCACAAGAGAAAGAAACATTGGTGAAATTCCCCATTCATTTGCTGCCAAGTACAGCGACAAATGCTCGATGTTAGGCATCGGCACCTGCCTCGCCAAACAGATTTGAAAACTATCCTGTTTGGGAAAATGCTTATTGGCAATCAAGAAAAAATTCTCGATTCCAAAATTTTTTTTGCAATAAGCATTAATTCTTTCTTTAATATGCCCTTGGGCATATCTTCTTTTTTCAATTTCATTTTTCAACTGACCTAATTTCATTTTTTTTCTCCTTTTCTTTCTGTTTTTTTTCAAAGAACTAAAAAAACCGGCTCTTTCGAGACCGGTTTTGGTTTTTTTAAAAAATGTTTTTTATCATACGCTCGTAACATTTTCTCTGAAACCAAAACCGGCCTGGGCAATCCAGACAATAATAAACAAGCAGACATACAAACCGACAGAAATTGTTTTGGCGTTTATTTTTTGCATAAGAACAATTTAACAAATATTCAAATTTTTGTCAAATTTTCGAATTAGCTCACCAGAAATTTAACTGTAATGCATTTCGTTAGTTCATTTAATTCTTATAATCCGCTATAATTAATAAAATATCAAACTTAAAAAACCTCCCCTAAGGGGAGGTTTTTTAAGTTTAGCAAGCTACTCGCTAGTCTTGATGATTCCCCTCATCTCCCTCGAATTGATGATTGATGCCATCTTTTTCATTAGTAACTGATTCTTTCCCATCAGCCACATCACCAACTTCCGATTTATCAACAGTTTCTCCGGCAATTTTTTCAGTTGTCGTTGATTGCTCAACTGTATTGATTACAGGAGTATTGTTTGTAGTGCTCGCATTATTAGCCGATACTTGCATTGCGCCAATCGCTCCCCCTCCGAGAAGCAGTCCCAATGCAAGCATAGACAAGGTTTTATTGTTTTTCATAGATTTTAAATTTAATGATTAAAACGAATTATTTTTGAAATAATATTTTCGACCCCAAACGACAAATGAAAATCTTGTCGCCGAAACACTATTTCATTTTTAGTTTAGTAGAGTAAGATGAACGGCTTATGAAAAAAATAGGCATTTTTTAGTCTGATTTTTCCGCCCCGCCCGAGTCCTTGTTGATTTGAATATTTTCCAATTTATAACCATCTGTGCTGACAAAAATATCAAAAACCTTAGCATCATTGTTTGTTTTATAGATACTATTAGGATTCTCGCTAAAATGTCCGAAACCGACACCATTGTCAAAATTAATGGTACTTTTTTCTCCTGACTTCAAAACAAAACCAGTTAATTTTTTATAATAACCCTCTTTTTTATTGATAGCTGAATCAAAAATAGTATAATAAACTTCAAAATTGGACAAATCTTTTCCACTAATATTTTGCAAAGTTATTTCCAAATGATCGTTAGTCGGTTTTTGCGTTGTCGGATCCAAGTTATTTTCTACCAACACTTCTGCGATTTTAAATCCAACTTGAGTCGCATTATTTTTAATGGGATTTTCAACAAAAGTTTGTGTTTTTTCCTTATTATCAATAGACGGCATGTTCAATCTCTCGACTTTTCGACCATTTTTCAAAAAAAAACCGATAACCGCCACAGCAATTACTCCTAAAAAAATGATTATAATTTTTTTGGTTTTCATAAAATTATTCTTTATTGATTAATAAATTATTTTTTTCAAAAATAAGCAATTCTGTAAATAATGGCGCTAAAAAAAATAAAAACACCCACAGCCCATCCCACCATTTGTCATTGAGAATAGCAAAAATAGTTTTCCCGTTATATTCATCTTTAACCCCTAAAAGTGCAAAACTCAATCTTTCGTAATGCTTGGTAATAGAGCTTTCCTCCGTAGCATTACGCACGAACTCATAATTTTTAAAATTACCCATGATTTGCTTTTCTTGAGATTTTGCGATATTCATGGCCTTAAAAAATCCGCCAGGAATTTGATTGTCCGGATCCATCGTATCGCCAATTTGTGGAATAATTAAAACAATCACAAGCCAAACGACAAAGCTGATTAATAGCGCATTGAATAAAAGTTTGAATTTAATCGCTAAAATTGAAGTGAGACCAAAAAAAAACATTATATACAAATAAGAAAAAATAAACACTAAAATCAATTTCATTATTTCCATTCCAGTTAATTGCGCTCCGCCAAGAAATCCCATAATGCCGTAAATAAAAAACATTGCAATCCCCAGAACAAGCCAGATAACAAAACTATTGCCCAAAATTTTCCCCAAACCAATCTCCCATCTTTTCACCGGACGACTCAAGAGAAGCTGCAAAGTGTTTTTGCCTTTTTCCTTGGAAATACTTAGATAGCCTAGGATTATTCCAATTACGGCGCCTAAAATTTCCAAATAATCCACCACGCTACGAAGCATTTTTAATGGAAAAAATTGAGGCGCATAAATAGAATCGGCACCCCCCCCCAAGCTTTCCAAAATTTTCACAGATTGGTTATATTCCACAACTTTATTTTGAAAATCCATTGAAGCTACCACAATAGAAATAACCACCAGCATTAAAAGAAAAATCAATAAAACTAAAAAAAGTTTGTCGCCGAGAGAATCTGTGGCTTCTTTTTTTGCAATTGTAATAATTTTTTGCATATTTTTATTACTCAATTTCTACTTCGCAAACATTAAATTTTTTAATAACCAAAAAAGGTATGCTCATTGTAAAAAATAAATAAACAATTAATGAAAAAATTGGATACTCCTTTATATCTCCCTGCAAAAATGACTGGCTGATAGTTTTATAATTTTCCGAAACAGAAAAAGGTTCCAGCAAAAAACGAGTGGAGGTAAAAAAGACGGATTGTGGCATTATCGATTGAATACTTGTGGGGTTAAGCAATGAGTTCGGATCTAGAGCGGAAGTCAATTGAGGCATCACAAAACTAATAAAAATCCAAATAATCATTGGTGCCAAAAGAGCCAAGGATTCACTTTTGGCAAAAATGGCAAAAAATAAACCCAGCATTGCAAAAATAATTAAATATAAAAAAGAAACAAGATAAAACATCAACAATTTGAACATTTCCGAAAAAACAAGCATCTGCCCAGAGATAATCACAACAGAAAAAAAACTCAATACGAAAGACAATCCGACAATCGCACTTAAAACCAAAAATATTCCGGTAATTTTTCCCAGCAAAAATTCCACGCGACTAATTTGGCGAGAAAAAATAATTTTTATTACCCCGGCTTTTCTTTCACGAACAAAAGAGCTATAACCGATAATTATCGCCAAAAGCGAACCAATTAAAAAAACATAAGTTGGCATATTCTTTAAAATTGATAATGGTGGCGCAGACAAAAAAGGATTGACCGGCATTTTCTTGGTTCCGCTGGAAATCAATTCACGGACTGTAGCCACATAAATTTTTGTAACGGTATTTTTAGTTGACCAACCGATAAAAGCGGAAAAGGCCGCCATAAATAAAAAAATTGTTAATAACAAGACAAACGTTTTTTGCCTCACCAACGTTTTAAATTCTCCACCGGCAATAGTTTTAACGGTTAATAGCTTCATCTATTTTGTATCAAGATTAAAATAAATTGTTTCCAAAGAGTTTTCATCTTTAAATCTTTCCATTGTTTGTTTGAGCGTATCTTTATAAATCAATTCTCCGTGACCCAAAACTCCAATTGTTGTACAAGTTTTTGCCACCTCGGAGAGTAAATGCGTATTCATAAAAATCGTAATATTTTTTTCTTTATTCAATTTTAAAATAATCTCGCGCAAATTTCTCACACCCATTGGATCAAGGCCGGATGTCGGCTCATCTAAAAATAAAACTTCAGGATCATGAATGATCGCTTGAGCAATTCCGATACGCTGGCGCATACCCTTGGAAAATTGACTGATTTTCTTATTTTCAAATTTTTGAAAATCTAAAAAATTCAAAACGGATTTTATTTTTTCTTCAGGCTTTTCAATTCCCGACAATTTGGCAAAAAATTCCAAATTTTCACCAGCAGTTAAATTTTCATAAAATTTAACATTCTCCGGCAAGTAACCAATTCTTTTTCTTATTTCCAAGCCTTCCTTTTCCACATTAAACCCGCAAATAAAAGCCCTTCCGCTTGTTGGCGCCAAAAGAGTGGTAAGAATATTAACCGTAGTGGTCTTTCCTGCACCATTATGTCCTAAAAAACCGAAAATCTCACCCCTTTCCACTTGCAAATTTAAATTATTTAAAGCAATTGTTTCTTTATATTTTTTAGTAAGCGATTGGATATCAATTATTGCGCTGGACTTTGACATATTTTTATCATTTATGGTTTATTTTTTCAGCATTATTAATAATATAAATTAAACATGAGTCCTTTATGAATGCGTTTTAGCTAAAAAGAATTTTATTTCCGTTCCCCTTCCGACCTCGCTAGTTATTTCTATTTTCCCCTTATGCGCATCTGCAATTTCTTTGACAATCGCCAGTCCCAAACCGGAACCGCTTAATTCTCGCATACGCGATTGATCAATTTTATAAAAACGATCAAAAATATATTTCAATTTTTCTTTTTTAATTCCAATTCCGGTATCAATCACTCTTAAAACTACATAGCTTTTTATTTTTTCCAAAAAAACATCCACCCTTCCACCGGACTCATTATAATCAATAGCATTTTTAATTAAATTGGTCGTCAATCGCTTCAATTGATTTTTTTCTCCATTAACCAAAAACTCTCCTTCTATTTGACTCTCCATGACAACTTCTCTGCCTTTGGCGTAAGCTTTCATTGTTTCAACTTGGTTTTGAACGATTTTTCCAAAATCCAATTTGTGAAATTCTTTTTTCTTAAAACCGTCACTTTCTGCCAAAAAAAGTAAATCATTTACCATAGAAGACATAAAATTAATTTCTTCCAATGAATCATTGGTTAATTTAATATATTCTTCTCGACTGCTGTTTCCCATCAAAATCGCTTCTGCTCCGGTTTTCATCACGGAAAGAGGCGTACGCAATTCATGTGCGGAATCAGCAACAAATTTTTTTTGTTTAATGTAAACCTTTCTAATCGGCTCCAGTGTTCGACCAGCCAAATAATATCCACCAATAATTGTTAAAAATATAGTCAAGCCGTCAGCAAAAATAATAATATTTTGCAATTGATTTTTAGTTTTTTCAATCGCTACGCTTTCTGCCGTTGAACTCTCGGCACCAAGAGATTCGTCACTAAAATTATCATTGATATTTTTAGCAAACAAATTATAAACCGCCAGACTGAATAAAAAAACCACCACAAACATCCCGCTGGCATAATATGCAGTCAATTTAAGTCGAGCTCTCAAAAAATAATTATCCTTGAAATTGATAGCCGACTCCGCGAATTGTTTTGATATATTTTTCATTATTACTGCTTAATTTTTTACGCAATTGTTTAATATAGACATCCACGATATTACTAAAAGAATCAAAAGCAAAATCCCAACAATGTTCCAATATTTGATCGCGCGTCAAAACCTGATTCTTATTTCTGATTAAATATTCCAGCACCGCATATTCTTTTAGGGTAAGCGAGAGCGTTTCTCCTTTTTTGGTTATATTATGTTTGGCATTATCAATAACAATATCTTTTGCAATTAATATTTCAGCTTTTTTTTCCTTTGGTCGACGCAAAAGAGCCCTGATTCTTGCCAAAAGCTCGTTAAGTTCGAACGGTTTCACTAAATAATCATCCGCTCCACTATCCAAACCGTCAATTTTGTCATCCAACTCGCCCTTGGCCGTAAGCATAATAATTGGCAAATTAACATCTCTTTCTCGCAAATCTCGACAAACTGAAACGCCATCTTTTTTGGGAAGCATTACATCTAAAATAACTGCGTCATATTCGCCGAATTCGGCACGCCTTTCTCCACTTTCACCATCATAAACACAATCAACCGAATAGCTTTTTTGTTCCAAGGCTTTTTTAATATAACCGGCCAATCTTTGGTTATCTTCAACAATTAAAATTTTCATATTTTTAATTTAATATCAAATAATGAATAGCTGATGAAGTATCGCTACTTTTGCAATATCAATATGCTTCCACAAATAAACTAATAGCAAAAGGGCTGATATTAATTAGTCAGATAGGGAAAATCATCCGTCAATTCTCCGGAGTAATAAAATTCATATGCTAAAGAACCAAAAGAATACTCTCCATCACTTATGCCAATTTTTGATCCGCCCACTTTCGGATTCGGGTTTGGTTTTGACTGGGGAAATCCAACATTAAACAATGTTCCGATAATTTCAGGGCGATATTTGATATCATAACCCGCATTTTTCCATTGCGTTAATATTTCTTTAAGATAAACCGCTCCGTAAAGGTAGGAATAATAATGATCTTTATCATCTGTCAGATGCGAAAAACGCTCTTGCGCCGGATCGCCAGAATTCAAATCCAGCAAATGTTCTGATTGAATTCCAAGATAATATGGAGAACCAAAATCCTTTAAATGCTTTTCCGTATCAATCGCTGTCGCTTCTTTTATACCCATTACGCCCAAAGAAATTTTCGTTGAATTACCTAAAATTTTCAAAGGTTCAAAAAATTTTTTAAACAGCTCTCTTTGTGAATGAAAAAGACGCAACTGCTCGACGATCAAAGTTGCCACAATAATTCTTGGCTCAATTCCAACTAAATTTCCCGCTTTGTTAATAACCTCTTTATCCTTCAAAACCCCGCTTTTAATTGCATTCCATTCCGCTTCGTTTGCCCAAGTAAAAATATTTTGACCGTCATTTTGCGAAAAATCCTTTTTTGCAACTTCTGATGCATAATCTATCCCTGAAGAATTATTTTCACAATTCGAAATTCTATTTTGAAAAGCGATATCATCTTTCAAGCGTAAAACTACAGCTAGAATCATTTTGGAAGACAATGAATCGCTTTGTGTTTTTTGATAAGTCGCAAGAATTCGCTTAGCATTTAATTTTGAAATTTCTCCTATTGCGCTTATTTTGCAAAAATTTTCATTTTTAACTTTTTCAATAAAACCAATATTACTATCCGAAGCCGCTTCAACCCTGGAAATACCCTTAATAATATCGGCATTTTTTTGGAATTTATCATTATTAGCATCAATTGCTCCGGGAGTATTGGTGATTCCATATTTTACAGCAAAAAAACCGCAACCCAAAAAAATCAAATAACAAAATACGAAAACAGCTAAAAATTTTATGATTTTTTTAAATTTATATTTCATTTAAAATTTTAAAATCTGGCACTATCGTCAATCACTATCTTCTTTTTTATTGATCGCGCACCTCTTCTTTTCAGATCCCTGATTTTATCTTTATCCCTTACTATTTGCGCTGATAGTTCATCGCTGGCAATATCAGTAGATGCCTCGATGCTTTCTGAAACATCTTCGGCGCGATAAAGTTTTCGCAAGGTTTTAGCCATCAATTCAACTCGGTATTCGCCTTTCTTATTTTTATCAATTTCCACCTCAAACTCCAAGATACTCTTCGACAGTTGATTGATTTTTTGTAATTTTTTTTCGATATATTCTTGCGCTTTTTTATTTTGCTTTGCTCCGGAAAACATAATCCTAATAACTTGTTTTTTTTCAATAGCCATATTTTTTCGATCAAAACGGTCAAAAATATTTTTGCCCGCTTGATTTTCATTAATTTTTTAATCAAAAACCAACATAAACCACTTCTTCTTTAAGTTGAATATGAAATCTGTGGCGAATTTTTTGTTTAATAATTCCGGAAAGCATAACAACATCTTGTGCCGTTCCCGTTCCCATATTAACAATAAAATTGGCATGATCTTCGCTAATCATCACACCGCCAATTCTTTTCCCTCTCAACCCAGCTTCATCAATCAGCCAACCAGCCGGAATTTTTCCATCAGTAACCTTCACCCCCGAATCTCTTTCGAATCGTAAAATTAATTCCTGATCATTTATAAACGGATTTTGAAAAAAACTGCCCGCACTGAAATTTTGTGGTATTTTTTCACGCCTTTTTTTCAAAATATTTCGCATACTATCAGCAATAAATTCTCCATTTTTCCCCTTCTTTAAGTTTGCGACAGCAGATAGAATGATTAGTTTTTCATTTTTCTTGAAAACGCTAGAACGATATTCAAATTGGCATTTTTCACAAGAATAATTTTCAATCTTCCCGTGCTCTAGATCCAATACGCGCACAGTTTCAATAATACTACTCATACATCCACCATACGCACCCGCATTCCCTCTTATCGCTCCGCCAATTGTTCCAGGAATTCCCACTGCCCATTCCAACCCGGAAAAAAAATTTTCTTTACAATAGCTTACCAAACTTGCCAAACTGTTTCCCGCCCAAAATTTATCATTTGCTGTTTTTAATTTTATTACCAATCCGTCAAAGCCGTCATCGCTAATCAAAATATTACTGCCTCCCCCTAATATGAAAAATTTCCAATTATTTTTTTTTGCTAAATCCAAGAGACTCAAAAGATCCGCTTCGCTATCTGTTTCCGCAAAAAATTTTGCCGGACCCCCAATTCTAAATGTAGTATATTTTGCTAATAGAACATTTTCCTGAATCATATTTTTATCACCTCATAACCATTGACTATTTATAATTATAGCACAAAAAAGCAAATTATAAAAAAGTGCTTTTTTTCCCATTTAATGCTAAAATTAAACCACTCCATGCGAAAACTATGCTTAATAAACTTTTTTCACTAAAAAAAATCCAGGCATTTCTTGAAAATTCATCTTTAAAGATACGCCGGCATTTCGGAATAATTTTAGTCATTATTTTTTTACTTACATGGTTAAGTGTTTTGCTTTCTCGAGGAACCGATTTGACAACAGCCGATTTGGGAAGACATATCGCAAATGGGCGCTATTTTTTTGAAAATCATAAGATTCCCGAAAAAAATTTATATTCCTACACTAATCCTGATGCATCTTTTGTTAACCATCATTGGGGAAGTGGCATTATTTTCTATTTGATTTGGAAATATTTCGACTTTTCCGGTTTAAATTCTTTTTACATTTCCATGAGCCTTTTGACATTTTTTTTAATTTTTTCTTTAACTAAAAAATTTTCTGGCTTAGCGATTGCGACATTTGTTGCAACCCTTACTATTCCACTCATTGGAGATCGCACTGAAATTCGACCGGAAATTTTCAGTTATTTTTTTTCTGTCGTTTTTTTTCAACTACTTTGGAAATATAAATATGAAAACATTTCTTCTCGCTGGTTATTATTCTTGCCTATTATTATGATTATTTGGGTTAATATGCATATTTATTTTATTTTTGGCATAGGAATTTTCGGTCTTTTTTTTCTTGATGCACTACCGGAAAAAAACAAAAAAAAATCAAAAGCGCTTGGCATTATTCTCTTTTTGACTATTCTGGCGACACTTTTTAACCCCCTTGGAATAAAAGGTGCGCTATATCCATTTAATATTTTTCAAAATTACAACTATCGAGTCCTGGAAAATCAATCTATCGGATTTCTGAGCCATCTTAATTTTATTGCTAATCCGAATTTATTAATCTTTAAAATAACTCTTTCTATTTTACTCTTGAGCCATCTCGCGTTATTAATTTTCAATCGAAAAAAAATTTCTTGGCCATTATTCGGACTAGCCATAACGATAAGCATTCTTGGCTGGTCAGCACTACGAAATTTTGCTCTTTTTGGCTATTTTTCCATACCGGTAATCGCCCATGGAATCACTTACGCGTTTAAAAAAAATTATCTGAAAAAATACCACGTTTTCTTTTTCGTACTTTCCTTTTTCGCTTTTATTTTTTTCGCTAATCGCGACGCACTATTCTCAAATGAACCAATTGAATATACCCCAAAAGAAGTTAGCGCTTCGGCTAATTTTTTTATAAAAAACCATTTGTCAGGACCGATTTTTAATGACTACGACATCGGCAGTTTCCTTATTTTTAAATTATTTCCCAGAGAAAAAGTTTTTGTCGATAACCGTCCAGAAGCATATCCTAAAGATTTTTTCCAAACTGTTTACATTCCAATACAACAGAGCGATACTGCATGGAATAATGCATTAGTAAAATATAATTTTAATGTGATTTATTTTTCCCTTAAAGATGCCACTCCTTGGGGGCAAGATTTTTTGCTGAAGCGCATAGACGATCCTGGTTGGTCTCCGGTTTATGCCGACCAATATGCTATAATTTTCCTTAGAAAAAATGAAAAAAATAAAGATTTAATTTCTAAGTTTGAAATAGCCAGAAATAACTTCAGTTCTAAAAAAATCCGATAAATTCTATTCTATGAATTATAGTTTATACACAACATCACTAAAAGCTTGGGACGCCATGTTTGAAGCTATCAACCATGCCCAAAAATCCATCTATCTTGAAATGTATATTTTTCTTGATGACACAGCCAGGAGTCATGATTTTATTGGAAAATTAAAAGAAAAATCTCGACAAGGAATCGAGATAATTATTATTGCCGATGCTTTTGGCAGTAGCAATCTCAAGGGAAAAATTGCCAATGATCTAAAAAAATCTGGGATTGAATTCATATTCTTTAGTAATTGGCTAAGACACATTCATAGAAAAATTTTAATTGTTGATGGAAAAATTGCCTTTATCGGAGGTGTCAATATCGGAAAACGCTTTCGCCATTGGAAAGATTTACAGTTAAAACTTGAAGGGGCGATCGTAAAAAAAATCATTCAATCTTTTGCCTATACCTACGAAATGTCCGGCGGAAAAAATAAAAAAATCTTAAAATACAGCGAAAAAAAGTTTAGCAATAAACTGCGTTTTTGGCTTATTGAACATTATCCGATCAAAAATATCTATACGCTTAAAAATCATTATATTGAAAAAATAACCAACGCTAAGGAAAAGATCCAGATTATTACCCCCTATTTTACTCCTCCTCGTTGGCTTATTTCACTTTTAGATGATGCTATTGTGCGTGGCGTCAAGGTGGAAATTTTTATTCCTAAAAAAGTTGATTGGAAAATAATGAATCTTTTTAATTATCGCTATATGCATAATATGCACGCATTGGGAATAAATTTTTATTTATCCAAAACAATGAATCACTCTAAGCTTTTATTAATTGATAACAAGGAAGGATTGATCGGATCGCAAAATATCGATCTGCTTTCTTTTCATCTCAACACCGAAGCAGGAATATTTTTTCGAGAAAAAAGGCTACTAAAAGAGATGGAGCAAACCATAAAAACATGGAGACGTGATTCAACCAAATTCGAACCAACCAGGCATAAAATGAAAATCAGCGACTATTTTATCATGGCAATTCTAAAAATATTGCACCCCATACTATAAATTATTCCGTTAGCATTTTTAGAATCTTATCCATTTCAATTGTTGCTCCGCCAATAACGCGATCGCCTCCTCCATAATAAATATATAATTTCGCTCCCATTCTAACTGCTCCGCATGGGAACACCACGTTAGGAACAATTCCCTCTTTTTCATAAGCCATTTCCGGCTCTAAGATAGGATATTTTGTCCTTGCAATAACTTTTTCCGGATTATGCAATTCCAAAAGCGCCGCACCAATCCGATAGCTACTATTTTCTTCTGATACTCCGTGATAAATCATTAACCAACCGACTTTTGTTTTCATTACAGTATTTAGACCTATTTTTTTATTGTCCCACATCCCTTTGCGCGGAAACATTATTGGATTTTGTTCCAAAAGTCTTCCTTCTTCAAAATTCAAATTATCAAAAAAATTAATATCAATAGATGGTTGAATGCGATGAAAAAAAACATACTTTCCCTTAATTTTTTCCGGCAAAACACAAGCATCTTTATCATCGATTCCCGGAGGAGAAATTAATTTTGGATTCGCCCAATTCCAATTTTTTCTAACTAAATCTCTTACTTTGATTGATGTCAAGGCCACACGTGGAGCGTTTTTAGCATCAACCGCCGTATAACACATAAAAATATCTTCCCCGATTTTAGTCATGCGCGGATCTTCACAACCGGAATTGCCTGGTTGCAATTTCATTTCAAATTTTTCTCGCGGAGCATAAACCGGCTCATCAGCTTTTCCGTCAATATTTTTTCCATCCTTAGTCCAAGCATAACCAATGACAGAAGTATCATCTTTTGACATTGCCCGATAAAAAATATGCGTCAAGCCTTTTTCTCTGATAGCTGTCGGATTAAAAACCGCTTTGGCTTCCCAAGCATTTTCACTGATCGGCTCTAAAATAGGATTATTCTCAAACCGCTTGCAACTCAAATGCCCTTTTTTTTCTTCTAATATTTCTTTAATCAGAGCTTCTAAATCGCAATCAGCAACACAACAAGTTGTATCTGCCGCTCCATAATAAATAACCAGTTTTTTATTTTTAATTAATGCTCCGGAAGGAAAAATAATATTTGGCACTTTTCCATATAACTCATATTCCTCCTCGGGAACCATTAAAGGCAAATCGGTTCTGCCTAATATTTTTTGCGGATTTTTCAAATCCAAAAGTGCCGCTTCTATTCCAAATATTTTTTGCGTTCCCAAATAATTGCGTATATATGAATAAATTAAAAGCCAGCCTTTTTTGGTTTTAAGCGGAGGAGCACCAAGCTCAACTTGATCATTGCTATTTCGTTGTAAAGGAATAGCATGTTCGTCTAAGGTTGAATACCAATTCTTCCAATAGCTTTCCGACCATAAATCTTCCTCGCAATCAAAATCAGCTATGGCAATTTTTGCTGGAGGAATATCTGTATTTGCTGTAAGCACAGCATAAATTCTTCCGTTTATTTTTTCCGGAAAAAGAGCCATTGCTTTGGCATTAAAAGGTGTTATACGATGTTTTTTTTCTATTTTTTTTAAATCCTTGGTTATTGCCAACCCAACATTGATACATTTGGCTGAAAAAGGAAAATCAGAAAGTGCCGTATAAAAAATATAATATTTATTTTCCAATTTTGTAATCCGTGGATCCTCGCAACCAAACTGCTCCCATGAAAATTCCGGAAAAATAAATTGGTGATGCTCACCGAAATGTATTCCATCTTTGCTTGTCGCTTGCCCAATAGAAGAAACTTCCATCACTACACCATTATGCAAAATAGGCGAAGATTGAGCGCGATAAAAAATATGCACTTTATCTTTGCTTTTTATTGGACAACCATTAAAAGCGCCCTGCGCTTCCCAAGAATTACGACTTTCTCCAACTAAAATAGGATTTTCCCTATCCCGATAAACTGTAACCATAAAAAAAATATTAAAAAAAATTAGGCAATCGCTATTTTTCTAAATGAAGTGACTGCAGATGAATTAATTAACGCTGCCAAAAAATCTTTTATTGGAGTTGTTGCAACACAAGTAAATCTATCGGCGCCACCATAATACACAAAAAGCTTTTCATCCTTAACCACGGAACCGCAAACATATACCACACCAGCTTTTGATCCTTCGTTTTCGTATTTTTCAATTGGTTCCAAAATCGGCTCGAAAGAACGATATAGAACTTCTTCCGGATTTTTATAATCCAATAACATTGCGCCGACTTTGTATTTATTCGGATCACGCTTATCCATAGCATGATAAAGCACTAACCAGCCATGTTCTGTTTTAATTGGTGGCGAACCGACTCCGCGCAAAATATTATCCCAACGAGTTTCATCCGATTTATTATTGTGGTAACTTTCTATTACTATTTTTTCCGAATCAAGAGAATTGAAATAATCAATAGAGATTTTCGGAGAAATGCTGTGCAAAATAGCAAATTTTCCATTTATTTTTTCCGGAAAAAGCACCCAATTCTTTTGAATTTCACCAGGCCTGGAAATTAGTTTGGGAATTTTCCAATTCCAATTCTTGCTTAAAAAATCTTCAATCGATATGGAAGTCAACGCCACTCCTGGCGGATTATAACCATTAAAAGCAACATATGTCATGTAAATCATATCGCCAATAACAGAAATTCGCGGATCTTCACATCCGCTCCAGCTACCTCCGGACATATATGAATAAGCAAAATTTTTAGTACTATTTTTTCCGGCATACTCAAATATTTGCGACGGAAGATAAACTGGCGTATCTAACCTCTCGTCAATATTAATTCCATCACTACTTGACGCATAGCCCAAAACAGAAATACCGGATTCTCCGAGTGCACGATAAAGCAAATGCACTTTTCCATTCAGATTTACCGCTGCCGGATTAAATGTTTCTCTGGATTCCCATTTATTTTCACTGCGTGGAATAAGTACAGGATTATTTTTCGCTTTTTTTAATTTTAATTTTGAAATATTGGCTATTTCTCGATGAACATCTTTTTTATGGACCGGAAATCGCGCCAAAGAAATAGGCATAACATGCAACTCATCGGCATAATCCCAATATGATAGAATTTCATTATTCTTAAAAACCGACCCAATAAACCGCACTGCACGCCCATTCCATTCTTTTGGCTGTTGCCAAAGAGAAACGCTTGAACGCCATAAAATTCTTTGATAATCATTTTTATCAAGGAGCACCGCTCCCACTCCCCATTGTTTAATTTTGTTTTGCGCCGAATATACAAGAATAATTCCCTCCTTTGTCCAAAAAGCATTGTCTGCTGAAAGACGATATCCGTCAAAATAACCATCGCGCGGACGCAAAAGCGAGCCCCGTTTAACATGCCATTTTTTCAAATCAGAAGAAGTGGCAATTTGAACAGAATTTTTTCCAAAAAACATTAGATATTTCTCAGCCAAATGATCAAAAATAATTACAGCTCCATAATCTTTAATTCCCTCAACCGGACCAATTTTTTCCCAAATAATGCCGTCAGCGGATACTGCAACCATTAGCTGTTTTTCGTTTTCATTTACTTTTTGTTTATAAAAAAGTACGTATTGCTCATTTAATTTTGAGATCTTGAAATCATCATCGATTTTTAACTTATTTTTTATACCTAAGAATTTTTTAAAAAATATTTTTTGGGGCAATCGCTCAAAATGCAATCCATCATCTCCAATTAAGATTTGCACGGGTTGATTATCGCCGAATTTTTCTTTGCAAAAAAGAAAAACTTTTTTTCCTATCCGGGAAACAGCCAAGCCAAAAAAATTTTTATCGCTAGCCATATTTTTATAATTTTTTATATTTGCATAATAACACAAAAAACGCTCAACCTCAAGCAACTGGTTTTACTTTTTATTTTCTAATATCTTCATGTGCGCTAGAGAAAGATTTTTTAAAGAGAACAACCCAAAAATAATTTATCGCATATAGCCACCCGGTAGCGAATAATCCTTTTTCGGATAAACGCCTTCCTGAAGAATATATCGGCAATTTAAGGGTAAACTTTACTTGGCCAACCGCCCTTATTCTTTTGGCAATATCGGCATCTTCGCCATAGAATTCAAATTGCGGATTGAAGCCACCAATTTTTTCCATTGCCGTCCGTCTAACAATGAAATTACCCCCCTGCAAAACCGACCCATTTTTAAAAATATATTGGTTGATTAGATGAAAAAAATGTCCAACCACATACCATAGATAAACAAAAAACCTGGCTGTTTTTGACAGATCATAATAAATGAACGGCCCACTCAAGGCAACCAATTTTGAATTGGCGGAAAATTCCGCAAATACTTTATTTAACCAACCATCGCAAAGTCTTGTATCAGCATCCAGATTAGCAACTAAATCTCCAGAGCTAGCCAGATATCCTGCGCATCGTGCCACTACCAGACCTTTTTTCGGCTCATCCACAATAATTGCATGGGGAAAAGATTTGGCGACTTCGCGCGTTCGATCAGTGCTGGCATTATTCACCACAATCACTTCGGCATTGATTTTCTCCTTTTCCAATTCTTGAAAAATGGATCTTAAACAGTCGCCAAGATAATCCTCTTCGTTATAAGCCGGAATAACAAAACTTAGTTTTAATTTGGAAAATTTTTTTCGAAGCTCTTTTTGAAAAAGATTTTCCCAATGATTAGCAACTATTTCAACGGAAAAATTTTTCGCATTTTCAATGCCACCCTGTCCCAATTCAAATCTTTTTTTATCATCTTCAAAAAGTTCAATTATTCTTTGAGCTAAAGCGTTAGTATCTCCCGGTTCAATAATATAGCCATTGCGCTCATTGATATATTCCGGCAAGCCCCAAGCATTAGCTCCAATCACCGGAATACCCGCCGCCATAGCTTGCAACATGCTGATACATTGCGTTTCAGCCGTACTCATCACTGTAAAAATATCAGCGGCAGAATAGAGCTCACTAAAAACATCCATTTCAACATAACCGAAAAAAATAACATTTTTTTCAAGTCCCAATTCCTTGGTTAATTTTTCCAATTCTTCCTTGGCACTCCCATGTCCTGTTACGACAAAAGTAATATCTGTAAATTTTTCTTTAACCAAAGCTACAGCACGAATAATCACATCAATATTTTTTTCTTGCGCCAAACGACCGGCATAAAAAATCACTTTGTTTGAAAAACCAAATTTTTTCTTTAACTGTTTTTTAGTATCTGCAAAAACAGGCTTGAAACCAAAAAGATTAATCGGATTAGAAACAACCTGACTATTTTTTTTCAAACCGTTTTTTTTCATTTCATCTAAAATCAATTGAGAAGGAGCGCTAACCCAAAGACATTTATTATAATACCAACTAACATAGCTGAGCGCGAATTGATTAATCCATTCAGCACGAATTGGGGCATACTTTAAAAACTCGGTAATCGGCGTATGATTCGTTCCAATAAGCGGAACTTTCAATATGCGAGAAAGCATCAACGCTTCAAGACCGGCGCTAAAAAAATCTTGCGTATAAATAATATCCGGATTAAATTTTTTAATATGCCAAAAACTGGATAATACTGGAAAAACAAACCGACCTTGTTTGGTCGGTGCCATCGGATAAGACATGGAGACTAAACGAAAAATTTCAATATTATCGTGTAGTTTTATTTCTTTCGGATCAAGTTTTGCCGTAATAAAATTATTTTTTGTGTAATACGGTACATAAAAATTTATCTTATGCCCTCTTTTTGCCAATTCATTAGCAAGCGAAATAATCGAATCAGAAATTCCGCTTATTTCCGGATAAAAATTGTCTGAAAAAATGGCAATTCGCATATAAATAAATTATCCCCATTAAAACCGCATTTTTCTCTTAGCTTTAATCCTCACTTTTATCATTTAATTTTCCCGCCAATATGGACATCATTTTGTTATAAAACAAAAACAACGCTAAAACAAACAATGCCGCCAACGGGAAAAAAATTACCGCATAATGTAAATAGGTATCTATATTATACATCTGACCAAAAAAATAGCCAATACCAAAAAAAATAAGCGATTTGGGAATAGTAACTGCCGAGCACCAGCCAATAAATTTTCGAAAAGGCAATCGTAAATAGCCGACAGTTATAAAACCCAAAGTGGAAACAACCGGTGTTAATTTTAGCGCCAGCATTGTTTTTCCAAAATGGTTTCTGAATCCCTTTTCCATTTTTAATATGCGATATTTTGTTAATCCGACATATTCCCCTAAATTTTCAATAAAACGAAAACGACTAATATATCCTATGCCATAATAAATTGAATCCGGAACCAAATCACCCAAGACCGACAGCACTAAAATAATTTCCGCATTAAAAAATCCCGCAGCGGAAAGAAATCCGGCAGCGGCAGTGGAAATGGGACCCTCTACGCAAAACAACAAAAAAACCACCCAATACCCATGAGAAGCTATCCACTCTGTAACTAAATTGAAGTTATTAAAATCCAGCATAAATTAAATTTAATTGAAACTGCTATTGATTTTTTATTCCAATTCAAAAAATTTCAGCGCGTGTTTAACAATAATTTCAGGGTTATCATCAATAACATGATTGCCATTTTTAAAATAAGTAATTTCTTTTTTTTCACTGCCGACTCGCGGAACATACTCTTCCAGCGCCCTATAGTCTGCTACTCCGTCTTTTTTGCTATGCAAAAAAAGAATTGGCACAGTAACAATTCGCAAATTTTCTAAAAATTTTCCTTCCAAATATCCGATTATTTCTTTACTTGCCCCAATGGGGGAAAGCCGTAATTTTTGAATTTTTTGCAATGGCCTCCAAAACAAATAAATAAGCGGAAAAAACCATTGACCCAAAGAAATTAATTTTCTTTTTTTTAAACGAAAGGGCGTCCCAACACTTACAATTCCGTTTAAATTATCAAATTTTTTAGCATGCTCCATTAAAAACGCGCCTCCCAAACTAATACCAATACCAAACACTTGTTCATACTTGTCGGAAAGCCTGTTTATTGTTTCAGAAATATTATTCAAGCATTCTTCAGTAGTTAATGCGGAAAAATCATTAATTATTTTTTCACCGTAAAAATTAGAAGCAACAGCATCGTATCCGGATTTTTCCAATATTTTTTTTAACCCCAAGGCTTGCATATCGTCCGAAGAAAAGCCAGGCAAAAGTACAAAACAAATTTTACTTTTTGTTTTATTCATAAGCATTTTTTTTCATAAATAGTTGATAATCTTTGGGGAAAAAATTCTGAGATATATGAAAAATGGTATAACTGATAAAAAAAGCGGCAAAAACATCAATCGAGTAGTGCAAATGTCCCAAAAGAACCACTGATGCGAAAAAAATCGAAGCTAAAATGAAAAAAAATCTTAAATTTTTATCCTCCCAAAAAACCAATGCCATCATAAAGGGCAGTCCGCTATGTGAAGAAAAAAACATATCGTTGCCAAGCGTGGTGAAGCTAAAAATATCATTTGGATCAAGTGTAGAGTGTTTTGGTGGAATTCCTAAGTGCGTAAGCATAATAAACACCGAGCGAATCAAAATAAACAAAGCAATGTTCTTTGCCAAAAAAGGAATTCGATGAGGCTCATTAAAAACTAAAAAAATAACAAACACCCACAAAAGGAAAAAGCCGTCATAAAAGAAAAATTCAACATTAACCACTGGAATATTATCTAAAATAATATCAGAAACATAATTCCCGGCATGATCCATTGTATACACATTAGCAAAATAATTCACAACCAAACTAGCCAAAAGCAAGGCTACTCCCGCAATACTGCTATAGATAAAGCTTTTTTTCTTCCAGAAAAATTTATGCCGATTGAATATTTTTTTCATTTTATTTTCCTATTTTTCGCATTTTTAATTTATTAGTTTTGTGCTTGCGCTCCCTGTCTCGACTGAACAGACGGTCTGATTTGAATATTTTGAGAAACAATACTTCCGTCGGGATTAGCTTTCCCATTCACCATGACAGTTTCTCCGGAGCTTAAATCAGAGACTGTTCCACTGATAGATTTTCCAATAATTGTCGCATCGGAATAATAAACAATTTTTGATCCGCCATCTTTGGTTTTTATGGTAATGCTTTTATCGTCCTTGGAAATTATATCGCCATTCGCAAAATCTCCATTGCTTACTCCGGTTAGCTGTCCCGCACCAGATCTTTTTTGCCCTCCAGCCGGACCAATATTCATCCCCCCTGCGCCTCTCTGCGTCAATCTTCCAGAAGAAGCTTTGGTTTCTCCATATTTCATTCCGAAATAAAACATTCCTCCTGCCATCAAAACAATAACGCCTGCCATTATTATAATATGATTTTTTTTATTCATCGTTTTTAAATATTAAAAATTAATTTCACGACTTATCATTCATAACGCAATGCTTCAATCGGACTAAGGCCTGCCGCGCGACGCGCCGGATAAAAACCAAAAACAATACCCACACCGGCAGAAACACCAAATGCCAAAAGAATTGAAGTTGGAGAAATCAACGTTGTAATGCCCGCGAATTTTGACACTAATAACGAGGCAATCCAGCCCAAAACAATACCCACAAACCCCCCAAAAAAAGTAAGCACTACGGCTTCGGATAGAAATTGCAAATTAATATAAATCCTGCGCACTCCAATCGCTTTTCTAAGCCCAATTTCACGAGTTCTCTCCGTTACAGTCGTAAGCATCATATTCATAATGCCGATTCCTCCCACCAAAAGAGAAATGCCTGCGATTGAAGAAAGTAAGATTGTAAAAGTTCCGGTAATTGAAGATGCAGTTGCTATAATATCATTCTGATTCATAATAGAAAAATCAGCTAATGTTGGATCGGATATTCCATGTCTTGTAAGTAAGATATTGGTAATTTGATCTTGAACAGCTGCCATTGCTTCCTGACTATCCGCTGCAATGCTAATCATTGAAACAATATCGCTACCCGATAAATAATGTTGAGCCGCTGTTAAAGGAACATATATGTTGTCATCCGGATTGTTAAAGCCAGAACCACCTTTAGCCTCCGCCACTCCAATTATTTCAAAATCAACATTTTTAATACGAATGGTTTGACCAATTGGATCCATATCGGTTCCAAATAAATCTTCTTTCGCCGTTGCCCCTAAAACAGCTACTTTGGCGGAACTTTTTTGTTGTTGATCCGTAAAAAAAGATCCGGATGCAATCTTGACATTATGCGCAATCAAATAATCCGCTATTGTTCCAACCACATCGGTGTTCGTGTTATTGCTTTTAGCCGCTATTTGATAGCGCCTGGAAATTTCAGGCGCTACCGCTTTAATGCTTTGCGCCTGACTCTTGATTGCATTAGCGTCTTCAATTGTCATTGTTTGCGCACTCCCAAATCCAGCGCTTACCCCGGCGCTTCTTTGCGCTCCGGGACGAACAATAATCAAATTCGATCCGATTGATTCAATGTTGGCGGCAATAGAACTTTGCGCGCCTTGACCGATTGAAACCATTGTAATCACAGAGGCGATCCCAATCACAATTCCCAAAATAGTTAATCCGGAACGAACTTTATTTCCCGTTAATGACCAAATTGTTTCTTTTAACAAATCTTTAAGCATATTTTTTGTTAATTACATCTTTTTCAATTAATCCGTCGCGTACTGAAATAATCCTCCTAGCATATTGTGCCACCTCCATTTCATGCGTGATTAAAATAATCGTATGCCCTTTTTTATGCAATTGCTGAAAAGCTTCCATCACCACTTCACTGGTTCGCGTATCAAGATTTCCTGTCGGCTCGTCTGCTAAAAGTATTGCCGGATTATTTATCAGTGAACGGGCGATTGCTACTCTCTGCATTTGTCCTCCTGATAATTGATTGGAAAGATTGTGAAATTTGCTTTCTTCCATTCCGGCATATTTCAATGCTTCTCTTGCTCTCGCCTCCCTCTCTTCCTGTGTCGTTTCAGTGAATAATAATGGCAACATCACATTGCGCAAAACAGTTGCCCTAGGCAATAAATTGAACGCTTGAAAAACAAAACCGATTTTACTCCTACGCAAATCAGATAACTGATCATCATTTAATTTGGAAACTTCCGCTCCGTCTAGGAAATATTCCCCTTCAGTTGGAACATCTAATGCTCCAAGAATATGCATCAACGTTGATTTTCCTGATCCAGAGGGTCCAATAATAGAAACGAAATCACCTTTTTCAACCCCGAAAGATACGCCTTTTAATGCTACTGTTTCCACGTCACCGTTCACATAAACTTTTCTTAAATTTTTGCAGTCAATCATCATATATTTTTAGCTATTATTCTCTTTATCCGCCAAACCCGCGAAGACCTCCGATTCCACCACCCCTGCTACTCGTCGTGGTTGTGGTTGATTTGGTGCCAGAACCAATTGTTTGCGTGACAACTTTATCTCCGGCAGAAACTCCGCCAACAATTACCGTTTCAGTATTATTGGCATCGCCGATTTCAACTTTCCTTTGTTCAGGAGTATCTCCGTTTAGCAATTCAACGAAATTATTATTTCCCTGCGATTTAATTGCGCTATTCGGCACAGTAATCACATCATTTTCCACCTTAGTAATAATAGACGCTGAAACACTCATTTCCGGTCTAATTCTCGGATCGAGCGTATCAAAATCAATCGTTACATTATATGTAACAACACCAGAGCTAAGCGTTCCGAGCGAATCCATTTTTTCCACCTTTCCGGAAATATTCAAACCATCGATTGCATTAAATTTTAACATAACTTTTTGTCCGACAGAAACATTAGGAATATCAATCTCATTTACTTGCACTTGCGCTTTAAGCGTACTCAAATCTCCGATAATAATCGGGGCAAAAGAATTGCTATTTGAAGAAAGTCGGCTCAAATCATCTCCGTTTTTAACATTAACGGCATTAACTGTTCCGTCAATCGGAGCCACTACAGTTCTTTTAGCCGCATTAGCCATTTGGTTATTATAACTTGATAAAGATGCATCGTAACTTTTCTGCGCAGCAACTAGCCCTTCTTCGGCAATATTGATTTTTTTATCTAAAATTCTTTTTTCATCGGCCGTATTGGAACTGTCTTTTTTTCCTTTGCGATAATCCGCCTTGGCTTGACTTACATTTAGTATTGCTGAATCAACTGCATTTTGGGCCTGCTGAAGAGAAGCAACTGCTTGTGCGCTACTTACAGAGAGATCATCATTGACAATTGTAAATAATGTTTGCCCTTTCTTAACTTTATCGCCAACATTAACAGCCAAGTTCGCCACTGTTCCGGTAATCGTCGGGTCGACAGTTGAACTTTGGTCCACAATCACATTCCCTGATCCGGAAATAGAATTCGTAAAAGTGCTTTTTTCCGCTGTTATCGTTTTGTATTGCACAACCGTATTTTTTGAATTGCTTTTAGCATACCAATAATATGCCCCGCTCAAAAGCAAAATAATCACTACTGCACCATAAATCTTTCTTGGCCTTGTCATCTTTTTCATAAAATTAAAAATTATTTTCCATTATTAGCATTATTAAAAACGCGAATCAAATCGGCACTCACCACGCCTTGATTGTTAGGAGTGCCCATAACCACAATATGATCACCAGCTTTAATATCGGAAGCATTCAAATTATCAGCATTGCGCTTAATAATTGTTTTATCATTTACCGCTACGGTATTTTCTTTTTCTTCGCGATCTTTCACGATTATGTTATTACCGGAAACAGAAATTACCGTTCCAGCCAATCCATGAGCATTACGCAAATCGTCACCTTCCATTTGGCGAAAAAAACCGATCATCCCGCCTCCTCCATCAGCCGGAGGAGGAAAATTTCCACGATTGATATTGTGTCCGACAAAATTTCGCTCATAATTTTGCCCCCACTCATAAGAAAAGCGCGCTTTATGAAAACCAATCATTACCCCGCAAGAAAAACTCAACAAAATAACTAAAAAAATGCCGACGACACCAATGGCTATTCTGAATTTATTTGATTTAAAAGTTTCTTTCATATTCATATATTTGTTATATTCCACTATATTTATGAGTTGAATTAATTTTATTGTTTAGAAAAATATTAACTGAAATAAGCATTGTAAAAATAGGCAAAAGAAATATTGCTACATAAATTGTCGGGAAGGTTTCCAGCAAAGAAAATATATAAATATTCCAATTTTTCAAAACAACCACCGCATCGGAAAAAATTAAAGAAGATACATTCCAAAATTCTGATTGCAAAAACAATTGCCCGAAATTCAATATCGCATATGTCAAAAATAATACCGATCCGCCCAAGCCAAAATAAGAAAAAATCAGCTGTCTTTTGGCTCTTCCGATCTTTTCTTTTTCGATTCTTGCCAATAACAAAGACTCAAAACCAAAAGGCAAATCAAGCTCTTTAATATTTTCAAACATTTGTTTTAATCTTTCCTCCATATGTTTTGCATCACAATAAGACTTGCGCGTTTAGCGCTCGCTTTCGTGAAAAATGAAAAAGCACGAAAGGAACAGTCTAAACGCGCACGCCTTACACTTAATACGATTAAGAATCATTTATGGGTGCAAATCTTTATCAAAACTTTTTTTCAAAGCGTCCAATGCGCGCCTGTGCCGGCTTTTTACGGTGTTATAGGTTAAATTTAAAATTTCAGCAATTTCATTCAAGGAAAAATCATCGCTATACCGCATAAACAAAATCAACCGATATTTTTCATCAAGCAATTTCAATTTTTCCTCCAACTCTCCGCTCAATTCCATCCGCATCAAGACTTCATCAGGTAAAATTTTATCCTCCGCAATATTTTCCAGTTTATTCGAACCGTCTTCATTTTCAAAAAGAGCAAAGGACAAAGTTTTTTTCTTTTTCCAATAGTCATAAACCGTATTTTTGGCAATCGCAAATAACCATACCTTAAAATCTTTTTCCAAGTCAAAGCGCCTGATATTTTTCCAAGCCTTAAGAAAAGTTATCTGAGTTAAATCATCAACAGCACTTAAGTCATTTGTTAAATGATAAATAAAATTATAAACCGGCTTTAAGTATTTTTTCACCAAAACTTCAAAAGACAAATCATCTCCGATTAAAAATTTTTCAATTAATTGTCTGTCTGCTTGCGCCATAAATTAAGTTATCTTTCGGTTTTTCATTATTTCAATCTTTGTGCCTCATGCCTCATTATAACATAGAATTAAAAAAGGCGTTTTGGTTTTTCGCGAAAAACCAAAACGCCCTAATCGTTATTCATAAAACATTATTTATAAATACTTTTTATAAATAATGTTTCCTCCTCAGTTATGTTGTCGCTAAATGCCTTTTTAATAGCGACAAAAACAGCGTTTATCCAGACATTTGTCCGAATAAACTCTTCTTCATCCTTTGATGCCGGCTTTCCAAAAATTTTTGCCAGCTTGGGATTGTATTTTTTCGGATTAGGCATAAAATATCCGAAGTCGTCTTTTTTCTTCTCCATCACGGCGCAAATTTTTTGCGCCTCGGCATTGACAATCTTTCGATAAAGCTGACCTCCCAAAGCCATTGTCAGATCATTTTGAAAAATCTGCGCGTCTTTTTCCATCAAGTCGTAATACTCCGCGCACAGTTTTTCATCACCGCAATTAATGATAGACTCCAGCGCATTATACCCCTCATGCGCCAGTGCCAGCGCCTTATTTTTTTTGCCAAATTTTATGCGAGAATTCAAGAGCAAAACTCGCTCTTTCGGAGAAAATTCAAGCACCAGTTTTGAACGATAAAAATCTTTCCAATCCTCATTCAAAGTAACATCGCTTGCAAGAATTGGAACAATAATCAAATTCTCATCCTTGTTCATATTTTTTGAGAAAGTTTCCACTCCGCAAGATCGTGGAGCGCCAACAATCACCTTATTCTTGAAAAACTCCCTAATTTCCTGCAACTTGACATTATCAATTCTGCCAAGCTCTTCATTGAAATTGTCAAGCCATTCATCAACAATCTCAATTCTTTTTTCAAACAGGTTGTCATCGCCATTATTAGCAAACGCTTTTGGCGTAAAAAAAATTTGAGAAAAAAGACATACCATTGCCAATAAAAAAAACACTGAAAACACTCCGCTTTTTTTCATAAAAAATCTCCTTTTTGGAAAAATTTCACTATTGCCAAAAAATCACCAATCGATTATCTGGCTTTTTTTAATGAACTGCGAGTTGAAATTGTAAATTATTTCAGAAGAAGTGTCAAACTTACTATCCAAAATAAAATTGAAGGTTGACTAATTCCTGATTATCCCCTATACTAATAAAACAAATTTAGAAAAGCCCCAAAGTTCTCTCGCCTGACGATTTTCGCCGGGATAAGATTACAAAATTCCGCACAGGGGCAGTTCTGAGGCGGTTTTTGGTTTATTAATTATTTTATTTTAATCATACATTATGCGTTACGAACTGTTTTATCTTATTGGAGTTTCCAAGGAACTGGAGCTTGCCAAAATCAAGCAAGAAGTGGACGAAATAATTACTGAACATTCTGGTGTTTTTGAAGAGAAAATAACCGAAGAAAAAAGAAAAATGGCCTATAAAATCAAAAAGGATACACATGGCATTTATATCGCCAAAAGATTTTCCCTGAAAAATACCGCCCATATCAATGAAATAATTAAAAAATTAAATCTCTATCCGGGAATTTTAAGATTTATCATAAGTGATGCATCAACTTTGCCTGAACTGAAAACAAAAGAAGAGCGCATCGAGCAAGAAGAAAAAAGAAATGCTTCAGAAGCAATGCAAAAAGAAAAACAAGAATTGATTGAAAAAGAAAAGATTGCCCAAAAAGACCGCATGGTTCCAGCCAAAAAAGAGTCTTCCAAGAAAAAAGATACCAAAGAAGAAATAGAAGAAAAAAAAGAAACTGCACAAGATTTGGATAAAAAGCTAGAAGAAATATTAAATATTTAATTAACCAATTTTTTAATTAAATACTTGGAGCTGATAAATTTTCAGCGATAAGCAATTTAAAATAAAAAAATATGAATATAAATAAAGTAATCCTTGTTGGAAGATTAACGAGAGATCCTGAAGTACGCACAACAACAACCGGGCAAACTGTCACTTCAATTTCAATGGCTACTAATCGTTTCTGGAAAGACAAAAACGGGCAAAAACAAGACCAGACAGAATTTCACAATGTTGTTTTGTGGGGAAAATTAGGCGAAATTGCCGGACAATATTTAGCCAAAGGACAAGAAGCCTACATTGAAGGACGTTTAGCCACAAGAAAATATACTGGAAAAGACGGCATTGAAAGAAGAACAACCGAAATTGTGGCGGAAAATATGCAACTCGGATCAAGAGCGGGACAAGGAAGCGGACAGGCGACGGGAAATTATAGCAAACCGGAAAACTCTTCATCGGAAAACCAGACAAAAAACAAGCCTGCGACAATTGAAGAAACTATCCCCACTATTGATCTTGATGCGGATGAAGATGAGGTTCGCATTGAAGATGTTCCTTTTTAGTTTTTATTTAATTTTAATTATTTTTTATTTTATAAACACACTATGCGCAACAATACTGAATTAACAGAAAAAAAAGCTTGCTATTTCTGCCAAAACAGAATGGACAAGATTGATTTTAAGGATGCCTATTTTATCCGTCGTTTTATGAACTCTCAAGGTAAAATTTATCCGCCAAAACGCCATGGGACTTGCGCTAAGCATCAAAGACTGTTAACTAAGGCTATTAAAAAATCTCGTGTTATGGCACTTGTTCCTTTTGTAGCAAGATAAAAAAATTAAACGAATTCAAAAAAATATGATTGGAATTTCCGATATTAAAACTGGAAAAAATATTATTCTGAATGGAATGCCTTTTTCCGTACTCTACCATGAACACTCAAAAACCGGACGCGCCGGATCTGTTTTGCGGACACGATTAAAAAATCTTGCCACCGGAGCGGTTTTGGAAAAAACTTTTCAAGGAGCCGAAACTGTTGAGGAAGCGCAAATTATCAAATCCAAAGCGCAATATCTCTACAAAGAAAATGACGGATATTGTTTTATGGATAATGAATCTTATGAACAATTTACACTTTCCGCTGAAGCTCTTGGCACAAATATCGACTATCTCGTTGAAGGAACGGAAGTAATATTCCTTAATTTCAACGGTAGCGCCATCAACATTGAACTTCCCATTAAAATGAAATTAAAAGTTGCTGACGCACCTCCGGGGATAAAAGGCAATACTGTTTCCACCGGAGGCAAAATGGTCACCCTGGAAACCGGTAAAAAAATCTCCACTCCCCTTTTCGTGGAAGCTGGAGATGAAATCATCGTCAACACCGAAAAAGGCGAATATGTCAGTCGCGCATAAAATCAGAATTATTATCAACAAAACTGCAATAAACTAAACATTTTCTTTTGTTTTGTTGTTTCCAAAAAAATGTTAAACTGAATTTATGAGCGTACTAGCAATTAATAAAAGAGCTGGATTCGATTATTTCCTTCTCAATGAATATGAGGCCGGTTTGGTTTTAAGTGGCCAGGAGGTGAAATCAATTCGTTTAGGACAAGTAAGTCTGAAGGAAAGTTTTGTTACCCTAAAAGCTAACGAACTTTATCTCACTAATGCCTATATCGCTCCTTATAAGCAAGCAGGAAAAAATCAAATCGGAGATCCGACCGGACCACGAAAATTACTTCTGAGAAAATCGGAAATACGCCAATTAATCGGAAAAGTGCGCACTGAGGGCTTGACATTAGTGCCTATTAAGATATATACTAAAAAGCGATTATTGAAGCTCTCTTTCGCAATCGCCAAAGGCAAGAAAAAATTTGATAAACGAGAGAGTATAGCCAAAAAAGAAGCAATGAGAAATATCCGCAGAGTTTTAAAAAACAATTAATTGCGGATGGGGATGTTTGGTTTCGACAGATTGTACATTTAGAATATGCAAGCCGAGGTTGATCATAACTCGTAAAACATGATCAAAATTATAAGTGCAAACTTATTTACAAAAGCAAAAACTGCAATCGCTAACGCTTTTACAGTCAACTTTGCTACCGCTCTTGCCTAATTACCCTAAAAAGGTTTAGCATCAGCCATTAAATCCATTTTGCGCCTGACAAATGGATTTGGTGCCAAATTATCAGCGCTAGTTTCAAATGTTTTTCTTGAGCATTTAAAACGAAAAACTTTCAAGATTAGATTAAAAAGATTTTGTTTATCTTTCACTTTTTAATCGAATTAAAGATAAACTAAGCTTGTAGTATATTTTGGGTGAATAATTTTGGACGCGAGTTCAACTCTCGCCATCTCCACAGCCGATATAATTATTAAATTAAAAGTTATCAGAAGAACTCCCTACCGAAAACCGGTTATTAAAAAAGGACCATTAACCAGAATCAACGATCAAATAAGAGCGTTGCAGGTTCGTGTTATTCGCGATACGGATGGCGCGCAACTCGGCGTAATGGATACGAGTGTAGCGTTGGAATTGGCACGAGAAGAAATGCTTGATCTGGTTGAAATCGCTCCCAATGCTATTCCTCCCGTTTGCAAAATAATGGATTTTGGAAAATTTCAATATCAAAAATCGCGTCTGGAAAGAGCCAATAAATCCAAACAAAAAAAATCGGAAATAAAAGGCATCCGCTTGGGCGTGCGAACTGATGAGCATGATTTGACCTTCAAAAAAAACCAAGCGGAAAAATTTTTACAAAAAGGCAACAAAGTCAAAATAGAACTTGCTATGCGCGGAAGAGAGAAAGCGCACCAAGATCTCGCCAGAAAAAATTTAGTCGACTTTGTCCAATCAATTTCTTTCCCCCACAAAGTTGAACAAGAAATTAAACGCTATCCGGGCGGTTTCAATATTATTATCGCCCCGGAAGAATAATTTTTTTATAATTTAATTAGTTAGTATTTTTTTAAAATTATGCCAAAACTTAAAACGAAAAAAGCGCTGTCAAAAAAAATCAAGATCACTAAAAACAAAAAAGTGTTGCGCCGATCAACCGGACAAAATCACTATAATTCAAAAGAAAACGGAAAAGTGGGAAGGGCCAAAAAAGGTGACAAACGCCTTTTTCGCGCCGATGAAAAAAATGTTTTAAATGCAATGCATTCAAAAGTTTAATTTGTTGAATTTTATTAAAATCATATGACCAGAGTAAAACGCGGATTGTCCGCATCCAAAAGAAGAAAAAATTTATTGGAAGATGCGAAAGGTTTCAGGTGGCGCAGAAGCACAAATTTTCGTGCAGCCAAAGAGGCTGTTATCAAAGCCGGGTCCTATGCTTTTCGTGACAGACGCGCCAAAAAACGCGTAATGCGAAAATTATGGATCACTCGTCTCAACATCGCCCTTCGTGAATTTGGACTGAAATACAGCCAATTCATAAAAACAATGGCTACGAAAAAAATTGAGCTTGATCGCAAGGCACTTTCTCAACTTGCAATGACTGAACCGAAGATTTTTGCCAAATTCATTGAAAAAGTGAAATAAAACTCGAAGCTAAAAGACAAGACAAAAAGAACAATCGCACCGATTGTTCTTTTTTTAAAATCATTTTTTCAAAATAACTTCGCGAATCAACCTGCGTAAAGCATAAAAAGGCAACCAAAGCCACAAAGTTTTTTTAGTCCATTTATTTAGAAAAGCATTTTTATCGGTTGTGGCGCCAAAATCAAGAAAAACATAAATAATAAAGATTATTAAGGAAAAAGAAACTATAATACCGGCATAAAAATCTATTTGATTCATACTTTTAAAATTATTGATTAATTCTTACTATTGATTTCATAAATCACATCCTTTTTTTCCACCATAATTTTCCATTTTTTTTGCTCAGCAATTTTACGCAAATTCAAATCAGGATTAAAAGCGATCGGAAAATCCACCAAATCCAAGAAAGGGGCGTCTGATTGCGTGTCCCCCATTCCAAAAGACCCCACCATGGAAATATCGTTTTCCGCCACGAATTGTTTCACCACTGCGCTCTTATCATGCGTTGGTTCAAAAATAGTTTTTCCGGTATAAATTTTATTCTTGTCAATTTCATACACACTACCAAAATAAGCGTCGAAATTCAACAATTCGGCATATTCTTTAACAATCTCAACCGGCGATCCTGAAATAACCAACATAATATGATCGTTGCGCATTTTCTCCATCAATCTTTTGGCATAGATATAAATTCTTTTGGCATTAAACCGTGCCACTCTTTTAGCGGCAGCTATTATTTCTTCCTGATTTTTGCCTTGAATATTTTTTTCGTACAACTCAACCAATTTAACACGATAAGCATCATATGTCCCCTCATTATCAAGCCAACTTCCATATAACCCAATCAATTCATCTCGCACACTCTTGGGAAAAACTTTCATCCAAGATAATTCATTTAAAAGTTCAAAAGCCAAATTCTTGCGAAAGATCGTCCCATCGATGTCAAAAACAGCCAACTTTTTTTTATGTATATTTTTTAGGTTTTCTTTTAACATAATTCAAATCATTTTTAAAATTTTAAATATTTGTTCCAATGCATATATAATTCCCTGGTTGTTGCCAAATCGCGCGCGCAATATCGTGCAATTTCCAGATATCTTCCCGTTTGGTATAATTCAGAAACCATTGATCCGTCAACGCCATCATCCTTGGAACTTTTTATGCCAAAAAATTTAGCGTAAAAATCCAAATTAAATTTTCTCGTTGCTCCATAGAATGTCAGTTGATCAAGCAAATCGCAATGTTTCTGAAATTCATAGCGGTAACCTAACAAATTTTTTGTCGGACACACGGAATGTTTGGCACTGCGCAAAAGAAGAAATGGGACATCAAAAGCTCGCCCGTTAAAAGTAATCACAGTATCATATTTTTCTATAATTTCCCAAAATTTTCTTAAAATATTTTCTTCCACTCCGCTTTGATATTTTATTCCATTTTCCTTAAATTCCACCTGTTCGCTATTATTATTTTGAAAAAGCAACATTCCATTTTGCGTATCGGGATTAAGCATACCGATCGCTACGATTTCTCCCGTTAAAGGATACAACCCCAACCTTTTTTTTATTTCTGCTTTTTCTTCTTCGGTCGTCGCATATTTTAATAAATATTCTTGTGTCTTTTTTTCAAAAGATTCAAAATCAAAACCGATTGTTTCGATATCAATAACGATTTTCGCCATAACAGTAAAATGAAATTTTATGCTTTAATTATAGCACAAAAGCGAAATGCCAAATAGTGAAAAACAAAATATTTAAAAGATGTCTGTTTTTACAGTTTTAGCTTGATAATACAGCTTTAATCCAATAGCTGTCCTTTCTCTTTCCGGAAGCGTTTAAATATCTTTAGTTGTCGCTCGCATTAGTTTCATATTTTTAATGACTCGAAAACAAATCGCTGTGTTTGATTATTTTCAATAATTACATAAAAAATATTTATTTTTTAGAAAATCAATCATTTTATTAACTGCATCTTCGATAGCTTTGTCTTCTTCTTTGCACTGACTGCTGTCTTTCAAATAAGCTCTTACCAAACAATTATCTGACTTATCATAAATGCTGAATCTATTTTTATAAGCCAAGCATATCGGCTCTCTTTAGTTTCTTTTTCCATAAAAATTTTTAAACTGATTTTAATACCCTCCAAATTTCAACCATAGCCAATGTATCGAGATGGCAATAATCTTTAAGTGCCTGTATTTTCATATCCTTATCTTCATCAGAATATTCTCCTGATACAATACGATTCCAAGTATCTGACGCGGCACCACCTTCTTGAATATGCATATTTTTATATGAAAGATGGGGAACAAGAGCCGGCAAAACATATTTTATTGAAGCACTTCCCTTAAACTCCGGATGATCATACATTGTGGTTTTTCCAAAAAATGGAACCATCAAGTCGATGACTCGATTGTTAACATTCTGCATAAAATCCTTGTATTTTGATAATCGTTCTCCAAGTTGTTTATTGATACCTTGCTCAAATTTCCGATTCCAAACAATGACACTGCCTTTTTCGGGAAGATGCCTTTTTAATGCTTGGACAAAAGATTCATCTGGGCAATCTTTGTCTGTATAAATAAAATCATAATGAACAGATTCGCTATCCGGAGATTCAATCACATGCAGTGAAAATTGAAACGGAATTTGCTGATATGGACTGTATCTATTGTATTTTGGTATTGCGGATGGATATGTTTCATAATCAAGAAAAGCCAGCGGATATTTCATTGCTCCTAAAAATTCTGAAATGCCATCCTTATCAATATATTCTTTGCCGGATTTGGCTGTTTCCACTTGCCTTTTTTGATTGTCTGAAAGCGGAAAATCATCCGGCACATCATGAATATTAAAAATATGACTATCAACCAACTCGGCTAATTTTGTCTTATGAATTCTTGCAATTGCATGAACAGAATATTCCGGAAGATCCGAGTTCGAATACCACGCTGTCGTGCAATGCGAGTTTTTTCCTTTTAAAATACAATCGCAATGCCCTCTCGGTTCAGTTTCGCTGGATAACAATTCATAGGCACCCTCCATCTTTTGCTTTATGTCATCCAGCTTCGCATTCACTTGACTAGTCAAATCTTCTATAAAAAATAATTCTTGCAAATTAATATCGCCAAGACGAACATATTTTTTATTCAGCCTGATCAGATTGAAAGTTCCCATCTCAATGCCTATGGCATCTAAAACATTCTTTTGAAAAGCCATATCTATCAAATAATCATCGGTTTTTCTTCCCCCATTTTCTTCCGAAGCTGTCGATGATTTCACTTCATACAAATCATAGACATCCGTGTCAGAGTTAAAAACAAAAATATCAGAGACTGCGAGATATTTTTCAGTTGCAAAAACAGGCTGATAAATTACAGGTGTCTTTTCTGCCATAAGCTTCTTTGTGAGTTCCGTATCATCACGAGATTCCACCAGCACGCCACCCGGAAAAAGACCGCGCGCAAGCTCGTCAATTTGATTGCCGGTATCAATAATATTCAGTTCAAAAGAAGAAAGCGCTTTTTTCTTATACACCTCCGGCTTATGAATTTTTAGCCAAGCATTCTTTGCACAATCGAGGCATATCAGAAAGTTTGTTTTTGATAATTTCATATGATTTTATTTAAAAAATCCGTCCCTTGCGTAGCTTTTATTTTATCATTTGATTGTAGTGCGCTTCATATCCAGAATCTTCAAATATTTTTTTAAATGCTTCTTTGAAAATTTGAGGGTTAATTTCTTTCGAATCAGAAATGTTTATTGGATCAGAATGAGATTCCTTATTTATATATCTTATGAAAAAATTATTTTTCTCATCTTTTTCTAATTCTTTTGTAAGTTCATTAAAATCATTTTTTTCTATAAAACCAAAAAACCTTTCGAGAATATTTCTCATTGCATTTGCTAATATTACCTCGGTTGCCCTACCTTCGTCATAATCTTTTAATATTTGCCAGTATGATTGATATTCATTTTGAATATCTTTGCGATTCATTTCTGATAATTGAGAAAAATCTGACCTGCAAAGTCTAAAAAGTTTTGCGTTGGTATCCTTCTGCTTATGAAGTAGCTCATGAAAAAAATATAGATTGTGAGTTAAAACAAACACTTGCTTATAATCATCATTAAAAAAGTTTTTTCTTATTAGCTGTGCTACATTAAAAACATACATATGCGACAAGCTAGAAATAGGATCATCGATAACGACTATTTTTTCAGTTACCACCTCGTCATTTTTTTCTTTGCCTTTGCATAACTCCAAAAAATACAAGAAGCTAATTACTGTTTTTTCTCCTTCGCTCAATGTTTCGAATTTAGCCACATCTTCATTTGGTCTTTTAAGTTTATATGAATCTTTACCAGCTGGCACAATAGAAAATCCGTCTAAGCCAAAAAATATTAATTCACTATTTATGGCATCAATTGCATCTTGAATATTTACCATTTCTTTTTGTGCATCTTGTATTATTTTTTTCTGTTCATCGATTTCCGTCTTTAATCCTGAAATTTTAGTTTCAATATCCAATTTTTCTTTTTCAAGCTTGGCATTCTGTGTTGCGTGATTTTCTATCACTTGGTCGTAATACCACCTCATAATTTCCCAAAACTCTTTAATGATTTGGCTCTTTGTTTTTTGCTTATTCTTTATTTTTTCATTGTGAGTTTTTATTTCTTCAACAATTGTATCTAAAAAATCATTTAAAGCATTTTGCTCTAAAATAGTTGATTCTAAATCAATGATTATGTTTGGACTTTTAATTTTATTGGAAATCTTTGACCAATTACCGCTTACCTTATCAATAAAATTTTTAAATACGAGCTTAAATGCTGTTTCTTTGTTTTTTATAAAATCTATTTTTAAAAGTTCCGCCTCTAAATTTTTTATAACTTGATATTCTTTCCAATATTCTTTATCAAAATTTTCTAATGAATTAATTTTATTTTGATAAGTTTCATCAAAGTAATTTTGAATTTCTTGGTATAATTCCTTAGTAATAGTTTTTTGCTGGCAAAAAGGGCAAACTTCGTTTTCTCCTTCTGGTTCATTAACAAGTTCTTTTCCTTTTTTTACCCAATCTGAAATGTTTAACTTGCCTATAAGTTCCGCGACTTGTGAATTTTCGTTACCAATAATAACTTCTTTGAAAATTTCCTGATTTTCTATTTTCCAAAAATCAAAACTAACTTTTTTAACCAGATTTTCATCATAAGTTTTAGCATTTTCTCCTTGAGTTGCTTCTGCTTCTTTTTTCAAATCTTCTATTGATTTTTCTGATTTATTCTCTGGTTTTTGTAATTTAGAAACATAATCAAATAAGGATTTTTTACTTCCCATCTTTCCATCTAAGCAAAATTCTAAAATTCTATCACCACCATAATAGTCATTTTTAATTTTCCAAGTTTTTTTCTCAGAGTCAGATTGCAAGCTAGCAATATCTGCTTGTTTTTTTTCTAAATCAAATTGAAATCCTGTCTTTAATTCATCATTTTTAATTCGAGCCTCTATTTGCTTTATTTCTTCAGTGGCTTTATCTATCTTTTCTTTCGCCTCTTTGTTTTCTGACTTCAAACTAAAAATACCTTTTTGAGTATCTTGATAAAAATTATCATCAATAAATTTTTGATTGTAAACTAATACTTTTTCGCTATTTAATCCTTCAATTGAACAATCAGAGAAGCACTCATTATTTTTATCTTGAAGATACTTTGAAAGAGTTGTTTTTCCTGCTCCATTCAGTCCATAAATAAGATTGATTTTTTTATCAGTCTCTAGAATAGCAGGTACTGCACCATAACTTGCAGTATTTTTTATAGAAATCTTAGTAATCATAGTTTAAAATATCGAATTTACTCGATATTTTTTTAATTTTATTTCCCAGATTTTCTTCTATTACATTCTTTGCATAACATTTGGCAATTTTCTGAAATTGTTTTTCCACCTTCGTGCCAAGGAGTTATATGATCCGCTTCCATTTCCTCTAGTGCAAAATGCTCTCTACATTTTGAACAAACACCCTTCTGCTCTTCATAGACCTTTTGTTTTATGGCGTCAGAAAACGCACGAATCGAAAGATGCTTTTCATCGTGAGTCAAAATGTATGGATAAATCCCGCTCTTCTTTGTTACATCATCATCAAGTATCAATTTTGCTATTTCTTTTTCAATTTTTTCCGTATTGCATTGCTCATCTTTGTATTTATTATAGAGAGTGCCCCAATCAACACCTTTCATGAACTTCCTTTTTTGAGTGAAGGTGGTTTCTACCCAAGTAATAACATCTTGAAAATATCGCCACAAAGCAGCGGCATTTTGATCATGCTGATGCTTTGACATATATTTTTCAATTTCACCGCCACTCACCCAATTAATAACTGTTTCTAGATAGTCTTGACGAATAGGAGTGCCATTCAAATAATCACTTCCTATACTGTAAGCAACGCACCCGCTCTTACTAAAATATTTTTTTGCGTCAGTGACCCAGGTGCCGGAATAAACAGCATTTCTTAATTCTTGGTCTGTCAATTTTTCTCCCGCAATATTTATCGTTTTGAACCAATCTAGTTTTTCCCTATCTGTCCCACTGCACTGATAGACGGTAAGCTTATAATTTAAAATCTGATCTTTTTGATCATTTGTAAGATTATGAAAAGCTAATTTATTCCCTGAAAAATCAACAGAAAAATCCCCATTAAAGTACTGACAAATTGAAATTGTGCGCTGTTGTCCATCAATAATTTCGAAATTTCCATCCTCGCGAACAGCCCAATACATCACATTAAGTGGAAACTCTTTTGTGATAGTATCAATAACAGCATCTCTTTGTTTGTCATTGTAAATGAATTCTCTTTGATATGGTGGACGAATATCAAGTTTGCCACCATACCCCACAACACCAGCTTCAGCATTGTCTTCAAAATTCTCTACCAATTCACGAACTGAAATTTCTTTTAGTTGTATTTCCATAATATTATTTTATTACTTTCTTATTTTTAATTAAAACTCTAAAATACTTTGATTTTCCATTTATTTCAGTCATATGGAGATGTTTTGTCACAGCATTTTCATTCAGGCCAGCAACATCCAATATTGTATATCTATTTAGTCCATCAATAATCTCAAATTGTTCAGGGTTGTATTTATGCAAGAAGGTTATTGGAACACCTATGATACCGCTATAATCTATCGGGATGTCCTTTGTTTTGTCTACATTTATCGCATCGAAATTATCATACTTAAAATATTCACTTTCATTATCAGAATACTTTTTATACAAAATCAATTCTTCATGTCTTTTGTTATGGTCTAAGTTCGTAAACCACACTACACCTGCTACAAAAGCATATTTTTTACCGTTCTCAATTTTATGATATGTTTTATAATAGTCTGGGATTTGAAACCAACGATTTGAACCATTCATGCTAACACCAAGCCACAACTCGTTTTCTTTAACTAATTTGAAAATTTCTTTATATGTTATTGCATTTTGATTACCAATGACTAAAAATTTTTTGTCATATTCCATCAATTGTGCAACATATTCACGAAATAAAGAAAATGGTGGATTGGTAACAATAATATCCGCCTCTTTTAAAATCTCTTTGGATTCTTCGCTTCTGAAATCACCACCACCCTTGAGTGGAGTGGCAACATTTTTATCATGTCTTAAAATCCATTCAACATCGACCATATTAACAGCACCATCAGAATTGAGATCCCTTACTTCATTAATTTCAATTTTATGTGGCTCTTTTCTTCTTGCTTTTTTTAATCCTTCTACCTCAAACAATGGAAGTTGTCCCCCGACAACAGGCGAGCCGGCATAACTTGTAGCAATAAGCTTTTTAAGGCCGAGTGCGTTGAAATTAGAAGCAAAATATTTAAAAAAATTACTTTCAAAGGGATCATCCGCATTGCAATAAACGACCTTGTCTTTAAATTGATCCTTGTAGTATTTTAACTCTTTTTCTATATCAGAAAGCTGAGTATAAAACTCATCATTTTTCGCCTTGTTTGCATTGCGCAAATTTTTATTTGATGCTTTCTTTTCCATAAACTATTTGTTCAAATCATAACTCTGCTTGATTAAAAGAAAAACTGATTCAAGGTCTTTTTCATCTTTTAATTTCACCTCATAATCTCCATTACCCCAGTGACCCTTCTTGGGTTTCGTAAAATCTGTCGCTATATCCAATATATCAATTAATTTCCCACTTTTTACATTGAGCGTAATTCTGATTTCATCTTTATAAATAATCAGGTCGGCAAAGTTAGTTGTTGTTTTGTAAGCTATGTAAAATTTCTTTGGCTCCTCTCTTATTTCCTCATCGAGAGAAATAATTTCTTCGCGCAATTTATAAAAAAGAGCTTTTGTTTTTTGATTAGCTTTTTTTAGGTGATAATCTATAGAATAATTTTTTTGCAAAATTTCTGTTTTTTCTTTGTTATTATTTTTTGATTTCCTGATAATTCCAGAAGTGGAAATTTTTATTTTCTGATAGTTTTCCGGTTCAAGATAAAGGATATCGTTTTCATAAATCCTATATCTCAAAAGTTCAATGTTGATTGGCAAAATATCTGCCGTGTCTATATCAAACTTGTTATAACTTTCCGCAACACAAATGACTCGAGGAGAATCCCAGTCGATATCAACTTCGATATTTTTTTCTTTACATAAAATTTCAAAATCTGCTTTGTGATCCAAGAGCCAGCGCAAATATGAAAGACCTTGATTGATGACGCTATCGTTTTGGCTTTTCTTATACTCAATAATGCAGGGCGAGCCATTCTTGTCTATGCCCAAAGTATCAATTCTACCCACGAAACTAATCGAATATTCATGAGCCAAAAAATCAATATTCAAAATTTCTTCCAGATTATTTTCAAATAATTTCTGCAAGTCTTTTTCCAGGCCTAGAGCTTTCGTCACTAATTTTGATACCTTTGGATTTTGAATCTTGAATAATGCCATATATTTATTTTAAAAAAGGAGGGTTTTTGCTGTTTTTATGATACCACTAAGCCAGTAATTACTCAACACTTTTCCAAAATAAGCATCACAAGGGCAATTTCTGAACAAATCCAGCCCTGCGACTTGACATCCCATAACACAAAAGAATTACGCAATCAATTGCGTAATTCTTTTATCTGCACGGGGTGTAGGAATCGAACCTACGTCAGAAGTTTTGGAGACTCCCGTACTGCCACTGTACGAACCCCGCAAACGCCAAAGCCGGCTCACTAAAATCATCCGACTCAGCCTTTAATTGCAAAACTTTATTTCATTTCCTTGTGCAAAGTATTTGTCTTGCATTTTTTGCAAAATTTTTTAAGCTCTAATTTTTCCTTGATTTTCTTCTTATTGCGCTTAGTAAAATGATTAATAGAGTTGCAAACGCTACATTTCATTTTAACTAAATTTTCTCTTGTCATAATATTTAAATTAATGTTAATTATTCAAAAAAACTCCGGAGCCGTTGTCCGGAATCGGACCGGAGACCTTTTCCTTACCATGGAAATGCTCTACCGACTGAGCTACAACGGCCTGCTCTTCTAATTCAATTTTGTGGGCCGGGAGGGATTCGAACCCCCGTAGACCGAAATCGGCTGATTTACAGTCAGCTGCGATTGACCACTCCGCCACCGACCCACTTTTTTCTCTATTTTTCATTAATGAGCCGAAGATCGGAGTTGAACCGATAACCTACTGTTTACAAAACAGTTGCTCTGCCATTGAGCTACTTCGGCAATATTTTTCATCTCTCAAACCTTGATAGCGCTACTATTCACAAAACAGTTACTCTGCCACTCCGCTACTTCGGCAATATTTTTTAAATTTATTTTATCAGTATAATTTAATCTCATTATTTTTTCAACATCCTTTCCAATTTTCTCATTTTGTATCTGATATTTGAGCTTGTTGGATTTAATTTCAAAACTTGCTTAAAACATTCTTTTGCATAATCTAAATTTTTTATTTCCAAATAATATTCCCCCAGCCTTTCATACGCCTCAATATCTTTTGGGTTAGTGGCAATTCTTTCAATTAACAATTCTTCCAGGCGATCTTTTGTTTCACTTCTTCTTTTCGGCACAACAACACGATCACTGACAATTGGACGAAAAAACTTTTCTGTTGTTTCTTCTTGATATTTTTGTTGGCGCAAGAACATTTTTTCTCGCAAATCCTTCTTTTCTTGCATATTTTTTCCGCTACTGTTCACAATTCCATCTAAAACCTCTTTTTCTTCAGTAAATAATTCCGTATTCTTATTGTTTTTTTCAACATTTCTTCTCTTGCGGATACCTTCTCCTAAAATTTTAAATTTATTCTCCGACTTCAAAAAAATCAATCGAATTCTTCTGACTATTTTTTCCAAAATCGCCAAAATCACTCGATTTATTTTTGCGAAAATTCCCTCGGAAACTGATTGATTAGTGATAGCTTTTTCTTTGTTTTCTTTTTCGCTCAATTCCTCTCGTTTTCTCAATTCATTTATAGCAGAACTTTTTTTCACCAAAAACAAAATTATTCCGATAATACTCAAGATTACAAGTAATGGTGAAATAATTGAATATGGCATAAAATTATTTTTTTATCTTTAACTGTTCCTTTTTCATTGTTACATATTTTCCATTCTTTGTTTTTACTTTGATTTCTTGGGTAATCGCGTTCACCTCGATTACAGTTCCCTCTCCTTCCGGTGTTTTTATCATACTATACATTTCCGGCATTCCCGCCAACATTTCTCGATAACATTGCGCTTCATAGGCCAAGCAACACATCAGTCTTCCGCAAGAACCGGAAATTCTTTCCGTTCCTCTATGCGCGATTTGTTGAATACGTGCCATATCAGTGGTAATACTGGGAATGCTATTTTTAAATTTAACACAACACAATTCTCTTCCGCAAACACCGCAATCGCCTAACTTTCTTGCCTCATCGCGAGAACCAATCTGCTGCATTCTTACATTTTTCTTAAACTGTGCAGAAAGATTTCTTACCAGTTCGCGAAAATCCACCCTCCCATCCGAAGTAAAGGCGAAAATGATTTGTTTGCCATCCAAACTGATTCCTGCATCAACTATTTTCATTGCCAAGCCCATTTTTTTTGCTTCATTCTTGCAAGAGTCCACTACAGCCTCTTTCTCTTTCTCATATTTTTCAAAAGTATCCAAATCTCGTTTTGTCGCTTGACGCAAAACTTGATCGTTTCCAGTTTCACTAACTTTCTCACATTCAACAACTCCAAGCTCGTTAATATGTTCACAAGACACCACTACTCGATCGTTTTTTTTAAGCTTGATCTCACTGATGCATGGTCTGGCGCTTTCCCAGGAATATATTTTGACTAAAACGCTCATAGGATAACTGCTAAAAAATTTATTTACAACTCAACACGGAAGAATTCACCGATCTGGATATTTTCTCCTATTTTGGCAATTTTTTCAATTAACAACTCTTGGACTGTTTGTTCGGGATTTTTTACAAATGGTTGCGCCAATAATTCTTCTATAGTTTTTGGTCCGATAGCGGCAATGTGCATGGCGATATCTTTTGCCAACTCGACAAACTCCGTATTTCTTGCGACAAAATCACTTTCACAACATAATTTTATAATCGCACCCAGTTTATTATTTGGATGAATATAACTGGAAACAACGCCCTCACTCGCTTCTCGATCGGATTTTTTAGCGGCTTTTAGCTCCCCTCGCTTTCTAAGCAATTCGATTGCGGTTTTTTCATCCCCATTCGCTTCATCTAGCGCTTTTTTAGTTTCTACTATACCGGAACCTAAAAGCTCTCTGATTTTTTTAATTTGTTCTAATGTCGCCATATTTTTTATTTAACTTTTTTCTCTTCAGGCAAAACATTTTTTTTAGCTTTTGCCGATAGAATAGTTTTAATAACATAACTCATAATTATTTTCAATGCCGAAACGGCATCATCGTTGGCGGGAATAATATAATCCGCATCTGCCGGATCAACATTTGAATCAGCAATCGCAATTACCGGAATATTCTTGTTTCTAGCTTCCTTTATAGCTAAATTGTCATCGATTATGCTTGCAACAAATACCGCTCCCGGCAAGCCGTACATAGTTTTTATTCCGCCCATTTTTGTCTCCAGACGCTCCAGCTCTTCGGCAAATTTCATTTGCTCAAATTTAGTATATTTTTCATATTCACCCTTTACCATTTTTTCTTGTCCTTCGCGCAAATATCGAGTGCGAGAAGATATAACGGAAAAATTAGTGAATGTGCCACCCAGCCACCGCTCTGAAACATAAGGCATATCACATTTTTTAGCGGCCAATTCAATAATTTTTTTTGCTTGTTTTTTCGTTCCGACAAAAAGAATCGGCTTGCCTTGTGAGATAACCGTTTCCACAAATGCCAGTGCTTCTTTTAATTTTTCTTCCGTCTTTTGTAAGTTAATTATACTAATTCCATTTTTCACGCCAAAAATATAGGGGTTCATTTTTGGGTTCTTTCTTGACTTGTGATGTCCGAAATGCACTCCGCCACGAAACATATCTTCCACATTGATTTTCAAACTCGAAAAATCAACATCAGAAAAATAGTCGACAGCTTTTCCGATCTCTTTCTCGCCGGCACTTTCCAAGGCAGACGCTTCTTGTTTTTTCATATTATTTATTCCTTTAAATTATTATAGCCTTTATATAAAGGATAAAGGCTTACCGCTATTTTTCGTTTATTTCGTTTTTTTCGAAACCGGCATTTTATCCTTATTTGATATTTCGCAAACAAGGCAGGACAATGCCCGAAAAATATGAGATTTATACCTAACCACTATATCAGTTGATGCGCCACTTGTCAATTTTCTTTTTATGTGCTAAATTTGGCTAGTGCTACTTATTAAATAATTTTATCGCCAGCTTTTTATGAAAAAAGACATTCATCCTGAATATTTTTCAGATGCTAAAATAATTTGCGCTTGCGGAAATATCTTGGAAACAGGATCGACCGTAAAAGAAATGAAGGTGGAAATTTGCTCCGCTTGCCATCCTTTTTATACCGGTAAGAAAAAATCCCTGGACACTGCGGGACGAATAGATCGCTTCAAAAAGCGAGCGGAAAAAACAGCAGAAAAGAACGCGACCAAGAAGACTAAAAAAGAACGAGTTGCAAAAAAATAGCTATCAAAAAACTTGCTTCCCTGAAAACAGACTTCGTTGTCTGTTTTTTGTGTGATTATCCTAAAAAATTTTATTTTATATTTCTATTGTTTTTGAATTCCGGCTTAATTTTTTTCCTGCGAACTGCCGGCAATGTTTGAATTTGCCACACCAGAATTTTCCGTATTTTGTGCATCTCCTTTGAATTTATAAAAAACTTTATTATCCAATCGAAGATCGATATATTCCAAATCTTTTTGATGATCGCTTCCGATTTCATTATTCAAAACGGCACGAAGCATTAAGGCTGACTTCTTCAAACCGACACTTTCATTAAAATAAATTTTAAAATTTCCATCCGTCTCAACATCCAAATCGCCAGACATGCGATTAGGCGTTGTGTAGATATTTTTTAGAGAAAGTCCGGTTTCATCATATATAATCGGCGCCAATTCAAGGATAAATGTTTGAAAATCCGGCTCTAATGGTTTTTCTCCTGGCACTATCGCAATACCGCTCAAATCATTCAGTGTAATTAAATTTTCTTTTGCCAACTCATCTTTTGTAAAATTATCCGCCGGATAAGAGTTGCCCGCTTCATTCAGCGTATAACAAATATTTGCCGAGCAAACAAGCAACAACAATTTTCGTTCCTTAATCGACACTTCCAATGTATCCGGAAAAACTCGATTGATTTGAACCGATTCAATGCGTTTGAATTTATCCAATATTTTTTTTTCAACTTCTTTCGTATTTATTAAAATTAAATTATTCTTATTTATCCATTTAAAATATTTTCCCCCTAAACACTCCTCAATAGTGGTTTGAATTGGTGCTTCCGATAATTTTTCCAATCCGGAAATTTTAATTGAAGTAATGGAAAGATAAGAAGAGAAAAACAATACAAAAAACGCTGTTGCTAAAAAAAGCAAAGCTGTTACGCGATATACCCAGGGATCCCAAGCTATTTTTTCCCCTTTTGTTATTATCGGTTTTTTTCTTTTTTTTTGTTGTATAATTACTTTTTGCATTATTTTCCTAAAAAAATACCAACAAATTTTCTATTGCCAAACGTGCATTGGCATTTGTTGTATTTAATATTTTTTTGGTACTGGCAATTTTTTCAATCAAATCCAACGCTTTATCGGGAAAAATATCAATTAATGCTTTTTCCCCCAGCACTGTTTTGCGCAAAACAACAATCCACAAATCCATTTTTTGCGATAACTCAAAAATATCCTTACTCGCTTTTTCCGCAAAAAAAAACTTATCATTCAAATTCATTGAAAATAAAGATTTGAATTCTTCCAATATTTCTTTTCGTTTTTGCAATGCATCACTTTCCGTTAAAAATTTTTGCGCAAAGCCCGGCCTTCCTAATGACCAAAAAATCAACGCTTCCCTATCTTTTTCAGCAATAAATATTTCAGCGATTTCCTTGTCAGACAGCAAGCTAAAGCGGATTATTTGACAACGAGAAACAACCGTTGGAAGCAAGCTGTTTTCATTTTCCGCCACCAAAACAATCACGGATTTCAACGGCGGTTCTTCCAATGTTTTTAGCAGTGCGTTTTGTGCCGCAATATTCATTTTTTGCGCGCTACGAATAATTGCTACACGATATCCTTTTTCGAAAGAAGTCAGGCTGAATTCCTTTTCGATATTTTTAATTTTTTCTATTTTAATCTCTTTTTCTTTAAATATCCCGTCTTTTTCCTCAATTTCCGGCTCAATAATTGATAGATTTCGATTTAATTTTCCATCTTTTTCTTCGGTAAGTTTTCCGCAAAAATACATCGCTGTCAAAAATTTTCCCACACCTTCCGGACCGCAAAAAAGATACGCATGAGAGATGCTTTTTTTCTCAACCGCAAAATCCAATGCGGTAATTATTTTTTGATGTCCTTTGATTGACATAATTTATCTTCAATAAATTTTCCTATTGCCAGCTTGAATTTTTCTTCACTAAATTCTTGCGCTCTTTTTTTTATTAATTCACAATCAAATTCTTGCTCACTCTCCAAAAACCGCCTCACTCCATCAGCAATAACCTCCGGGGTTGCCACGTCAAAAAATTCTCCGGTAATTCCTTCTAAAAATATTTCACGAGCACCGCCTTTTTTTACCGCCAGAACCGGAACGCCAAAAGTCATTGCTTCTACTGGAGCAATTCCGAAATCATCTATTGATGAAAAAATAAATCCGCGAGCACCGGCATAAATTTGAGGTAATTTTTCGTCTTCTTGGAATCCCCAAAATTGAATATTTTTATTAGCAACCGATTCCAAATATTTTCTTTGATCGCCGGTACCCACAATCATCAAAGGCAATTCCAATTTATTAAACGCTTCAATAACCGCATCGATTTTCTTATCGGCTGAAAGGCGAGAAACGACCAAAAAGTAACGCCGATCAACCTCTATTTTTTGTGTATTTTTAGCAATAGTCACGGGCGGATAGATGACTGTCGCTTCGCGTCCATAATACTTTTTTATTCTTTTTTTTGTATAGTATGAATTGGCGATCAAATAATCCGGACGATCTGCCGCAACATAATCCCACAAGCGGATATAATTCTTAATAATCCCGACTAAAAAATTTATTACGGCACATTTTTTTTTCCGGCGCAAATATTCAACATTTTCGTCCCAAACAAACCGCATCGGGCTATGCAAATATGCGATATGAATAGTATTTAATCGCGTTATAATGCCCTTAGACCACGCGCCAGAACTGGAAATAACCAAATCATAATCGCGCAAATTAAAAATTTCCGGAGCAACAGGCAAAAAAGGTAGCAGCCACTTCTTATTTTTTCTGAAAAACTTTGGCCATTTTTGCAAAAAAGAAGTATGCACCTTTTTCTTTTTGAGCCATTCCGGAGCATTTTCTTTGGCATAAAGCAAGGTGTAAATTGGAGCATTGGGAAACATTTCCCCCAAAACCCGCAAAACCCTTTCTGCTCCGCCAAAATCAACCAAAAAATCATGTACCAAAGCTATTTTTAATTCTTTTTTTTTCATATTTTCATTATTCTTTCGTTAAAATCTTTGCGATTTGTCGTGAACATTTTTCCCAACTGAACCTCTTGATATTTTCATTACCTTTTTTTATTATATCATTTCTTAAATCTTTATTGCCAACCAACATTTCAATGGCATTTCCGATCATTTCCACTTCATTAGGATCAACCAAAAAAGCGCTCCCCTCTGAAACCTCCGGAAAAGACGAACAATTAGAAGTAATCACGGGCAAGCCAAAACTTTGCGCCTCCAAAATTGGAATACCAAAACCTTCGTAAAAGGTAGGGAACAAAAAAATACTGGCTTGCTTAAACAATTGCCATTTCTCTTCTTCGCTGACGAAACCCAAGAGGACGATATCTTTTTTGTATTGAGATTTTTTCAATCTTTTTTTTATTTCATACTCTCCATAACCAAATCTTCCACCCAAAACCAATTTGTAATTTGTTTTATTTTTTTGCTTGAAAAGTTCAAAAGCGGAAATGATTCCCTCGATATTTTTTCTTTTTTCCAATCTGCCTATAAAAAGCAAATATGGCTTCAATTTTTCAATTTTTTCT
>JAJYDG010000036.1 GCA_021777675.1 bacterium
AAAAGTTTGAATTTTATTTTGCGCTTCCAGAAAAAAATTTATAGCGGAAATAATTTCCGCTAAATCGATTTTTTCTGCTTGTTCGGATAATTTTTTAATTTTCTCCTTCGTCATTTCGCTAACAAAAAAAGCGCTAAAGTCGCAATCTATTTTAAGTAGCATCAGTTGGCGAAAATGATTAATTAGTGCTTTGGTGAAAATTTGTAAATTATAGCCGGCGGAAGTGATTTCGTTTATTTTTCGAATTGCCGAAGGCGTTTTTTTTGCAACAATATCATCGGTAATGTCAAAAACAAAATTTTTATCAGTTACTCCTAAAAGCTCCTCCACTTCTTTGGCGGTGATATTTTTATTTTCAGTTAAAAAAATTTGACCCAAGAGCGATTCAGCATCGCGGAAACCACCTTCTGCGGAGAGAGCGATCATTTCAATCGCTTCTTTTTCAATGGCAATTTTTTCTTTTGTGGCAATCAGAGTTAATTTTTCGACGATATCCGGCATTGGCAAACGAGGAAAATCAAACCGCTGGCAACGAGAAACAATTGTTTCCGGAACTTTGTGAATCTCGGTTGTTGCCAGAATAAATATTGCGTGTGCCGGTGGTTCCTCGAGAGTTTTAAGGAGTGCATTGAATGCGCCGGTTGAAAGCATATGCACCTCGTCAATTATATAGACTTTGTATTTCAAAAATGCAGGAGGAAGGCTAATTGTTTCTTTCAATTCACGAATATTATCGACTCCCGTGTTTGACGCGGCATCAATTTCTATTATGTCCAGTGTTTTACTGTTTTGAATTGCTTTGCAAGATTGGCATTTTTCGCAAGAGTTAACGATTGAAGAATCATTATTATTTTCGATATCTTCGCAATTAATAGTCTTGGCGAATATGCGCGCAAAAGTGGTCTTACCTGTGCCTCGCGATCCGGTAAAAAGATAAGCATGAGAAATGCGATTATGTTTAATTTCTCCGGAAAGCGTGCGAACAATATGTTCTTGCCCGATAATTTCGGAAAAATTTTTTGGACGATATTTGCGATATAATGTTTCTGCCATATTTTTAGTTTAGCATTGTTCCTGGAAAAAGAAAAATACCGTTATTAACGGGAATTTTATGATTAAGAACAAGAGCTATTTTTTAAAAACAAGGAATTTGTATCCGATAAAATTCCAAACTAGACCGACGATACTACCCATTGCCGCTCCAATCAATTCCCATCTGCCTTGTTGTGCAATATCGGTGGGATTGGCAATGTGAAAAGTTATGGAAGCAACAAAAACATTAATAAAAAATCCCAAGAGGCTTACGATAAAAAATTGAATAAATTCAGACTTTTTTTGATCAGCATCTCGATCAAATGTCCAGTACTTGTTCCAATAGTAGCTATTGATATTAGCGACAATAAAAGAGATGGATTTATAGATGGAATAAAAACTTAGGAATGTGATGCCGGAAAAAAATAGATCGTTAGCTTCGATTTTGAAATTGCTTCTGAAGAAAAAAGTCAAGAGAGATAACACGCCCATATCGACTAAAACATTTAATATTCCGGAGACGCCAAATTTTCCCAGTTGCCAAACGAAGGAAATTTTTTTACTGATTTCATAAGCGATAATCAATCCTAATGGAGTGGCAATAAAAAAGAGGGGAATTGAAGTATAAAAAAAACGATCATATAGATCGGGCTTTGCATTTTTCAGAACTGGCAAAAACAGAAGTCCAATCAAAAATCCGGCAAACATAGCAAAATACAGATCCCTTTTAGTCAATTTTGTTTCGTTAGTGCCCATTTTTTTTATTTAAATTATTTATTCTTCATTATTGTTTTTTTCTTCATTCATTCCCGCCAGTTCCTTGCGTAATTCATCCAGATTTGGAGTCCATTCGTCAACAATGGATATTTCTTCCGATTGGTTTTGTCTTGAGTAATCTTGATAGGCTGGCTTGGGTGATTCGATTTTTTCACCAATAATTTCATCAATATTTTTTGGCTTGGTAAGTTTTTCATCTATCGTTTTATCGGCCACCTTTTGCAAAACATTTTCAATGGCACCCCATTCCGATTCAATATCTCTTGGAGTGACTAATGTTACTTCATCTCCCGGTTCAACTTTAAAGTATGTTATGGAAGCAAGTAAAACGCGATAGGCTTTCCCGTCAGCCACTACAAAAAAATTGCCGTCAATATCTTGGTTAGCAGTTCCAATTGCCATTTTACGAACAACCGGACCGATTTGTTTGTAAATAAAAGAACCGTCGGAAGTGATGGTTAATTTTAACATATCACCCTTTACTAATTTTGATTTTGAGGCATAGTTCGCCGGAACGGGATATTGTTTTCCGTCTGTTCCAATCATGACCTGTCCATCAAAAGTTCCTTCAACGACCCGATTATTTTCATCTTCTTCATCATCAATTTTTCTGCGACGCCCGGATTTTTTTTGCCCTCAAGTTGCAGGAGCATTGTTTTGGCTCCCTGGAGAGTTATTTCGGCGTTAGAAATCATATCACGAAGCGCTTGAATTTTTTGCGCATTTTTTTCGGTTGAATTGTTATTTTGTTCGTCCATTGTTTTGTTTATTTTATTTTTTATTTGTAAATGAATTATACAGTTTTTGAAAATATTGCGCAAGCGTTCGCTGATTTTTCTGTGTGAGTTTCATTTTGACTTTATTT
>JAJYDG010000024.1 GCA_021777675.1 bacterium
AAAAAGAAAAAGAATCAGAAATTATTTTGTCAAATTCTTCTCAAAAAATACCTGAAGTAAATGCCTTCAGCCAAGCGGCATTCAGAAAAAAAGCCACCCGTCATTCCGAAAACGCACAAGAAAAAATAACATCACTAAGCGAAGAAACTATTAAGGAGGAATTTGTTATTGAAGAACCAAATGAGAATATAACCGCCGATTTCACCGACAAAAAAACCGGGCATATTTATTTGAAAGAAATCGAAAAAACACCACAAAACGATTGGTCGCAAAAAACAACATCCGCTTTGTCGAGTGTAAAAGATTTTTCTTTTCTCTTTTTTTCCGGTTTGGGAAAATTTTTAAAAAAATATTCTTTTGTTCTATTTGGAAATCTAAAAAAAGCAAGTGTAAAAATAAAAGACGCAGTGGCATCAAAAAAATATCAACAATCATTAAAAAACCACTTGCCAAAAATAAAAAAAATAATTGATTGGCTTTGGGAGAAAATTGTTGATGTTTCCATTATTGCTTTGCGCATACCCGTTAAAAGTTTTATTTTTTTTCGTAATTTTTTTCAAAAAATTTATTCCGATTATAAAATGAAAAAATCCGATTCTCAAAATATTCCCGAGTTAAAGATTTCTCAAAAAAACACTATTGAAGATTTTTTTTCCAAAACAAAAAAAGAAACCGCTGAATTAACCGCTAATTTGAATATAAAAAATAATTCAAAAAAAATTCTGCCTGATTTTTCCAAAATAAAAAACATTGCCAAGTCACTAAACTTCAAACAAAAATTGTTGCTAATGATTATTCTTTTTTCTTTATTTGTCGTTCCCTATTGGATTGTCAAATGGGAAAATAAACCGCCTCAAAAAATTCCTGCGCCAACTGTTGCAATAAATCCGATTCCAAAAACTTTGCCACTGGAAAAAGATAAAAATATTACAAGAATAACCAACTTGAACGAAATTTATTCGGAAAAAGACATTCAAAAAATTCTCGATCTCAACAATAAACTATTCGCCTTAAAAAATGATACGTTGATTGATGTGGAAAATAAAAAAAATATTCCACTTCCTCAGAATTTTCAATCTCCGGATTTATTTTTTACAATGAAAGATTTGAATTTACTTTTTTTTGCTAAAAATAATCAGTTAACTTCATTGGCTCCAACTACCGGGAAGTTTACCGCAAATACAATTGCTTTTCCTGATAATGGAAATATTGTTGATGCTCAAAGTTATCTTACTTATGTCTATCTACTTGACCAAAACAGCAATCAAATCTATCGCTATCCGCGAGCGGATGGTGGCTTTGGACAAAAAATCGCTTGGTTAAAAGATAAAACCAACATCAAAGACACTAAAAATATCGCAATCAATGAAAATATTTTTATTCTAAACGGAAACAATGAGATCATTCGATTAGCTCAAGGCAAAAAACAAGACTACACAATTGAAACAACCGCTACGCCGATTGCGCCTGATAAAATTTATACCGAACAAAATTTTTCTAATTTATATATTTTAGACAAAACCAATTCAAGAATAATAAAACTAGATATGGACGGACACATTGTAAACCAATATTACAACGAACAAATTAAAAACACTAAAGATTTTTCCGTATCAGAAGAAAATAATTTAATCTATATTTCGGATGCAAGTGGCATAAAAAGTTTTGCAATGTAACGAACTATCTTCTAAAATCTCGTTCGAGCAATAATTTCTTGATTAACGATATGTTTATCGCGACCATAATTCAAGCGCGATAGTTCTTTGATCGCATTGGCAATTTCTTGATCCCCTGCGGTCGGAGGAAATGTAGCTAGGTTAAATGGCTTTGTAAGAATATTATTAACCAGTATTCGCGCAAATCCGTTATAGTTATCCACATTTACAATATCTTGAGCGCGAAAAGTCGGAGCGAATTGTTTTTCCAGAAATTCCGCATCTTCCGGACCGACGCGAAACGCCACCATTGATCCAACATTGCCAAATACTGCCTTAGATATATCCTCTTTTAACTGAGCAATAAATTGATGTGCGATAATGAGGCACAAGCGATATTTTCTCGCTTCGGAAAGTATCTGAGAAATCGAATTAGTTGTAACATTTTGAAACTCGTCTAAATATAAATAAAAATCAACTCGCTGATCTTCCGGAATACTTGTTCGCCCAAGCGCCGCCATTAAAATCTTTCCAACGATCACCATTCCCAACAGTCGCGCATTGATTTCTCCGATTTTTCCCTTGGAAAGTGCAACTAACAGAATTTTCTTATTATCCATAATGTCACGAAAATTGATCGTACTTTTTTGTTGAGAAATAATCGGACGCATCATATCATTGGAAATGAATGGCGTTAATTTTGATGTAATATATGGCACCATATTGGCAAGCGCCGCTTCACCTCCCGCTTTTTCCGCTTCTTTTGTCCAAAAATCAACCACGGTTTGATTGGAACATTTGGAAAGTTTCTTTGCGCGAAATTCTTCATCAGAAAGCACTTTCGAAATTTCAAGCAGTGTCGATCCGGATTCCGGATCACTCATAACAAGAAACATTGCGTTACGCATATATTGTTCAAACATTGGACCGCCAGTCGCCTTGAGATCATAAAGTTGATCGAAAATGCCAATCATTTCGTTAATCACAAAAGTCATCTGCTCCGGATGTGCCGGATCATATTCCAACATATTAAGTCCAAACGGTCGATCCACATCAGATGGATCGAAAACAATCACATCTTGCGCCCGCTCCTTGGGAATTGCTGTTAAAATATCCTCAATCGCGTCCCCATGCGGATCGATAAAACAAAATCCACGACCCTCTCTCGCATCTTGTTTAGCCATTTCTTGCAAAAAATTGGATTTTCCCACTCCGGTCTGTCCAATAGTATAGAGATGACGACGACGATCTTTTTCACCGATTCTGATTGTTGTTTTTATTCCGCGATATTGGTTATAGCCCAAAATGATACCTTGAGATGGCATATCAATCGGAGGCGAAGCGGCATTTGATTTAAGCCATTTTATTTTCGGCGCTTCCGTGGTGGATATGGGAATATGAAAAATACTGGATAATTCTTCCACGCCAAGAATCATTTTTTCTTCTGATTTAAAATTACGAAAAATAAAATCAAAAATAGTAGTTTTTTTATCTACTCTTTTAACTTTAAAGCTGTTAATATCTCCATTTTCATATTGAGCGAAAGCATTTTCCAAATGAGATAAAATTTCTTGCGCCCTTTCAATCGTCTCTGCTGACGCAACTAAACGAATATTTGTTTCAAAGCCGGTTTTTGACGCTTTATTTTCTATGCTCCTTACTAAATCTTGCTCTTCGGGAGTTAATTGCACTGTTTTGTTTTTATTCTCCATTCCACCGGCATCATCTTTTTTAAAAGATAAAAAATGATTCAGCACATCTCTTAAAACATCACCCAGATGTCCCAAAACTGATTTATTAACATCATGGAGTTGCTTTCCTTGTTGCATTTCATGCGCAATGCGCTTACCTTCTCCGCGCCAAGCCGTTCCCGCCGGTCGAATAACTAATTGCACCGCTGCTCCTTCGTTTTCCACATTCAACTTGCTAAGCGCATTCGCGATAGCATTAAGCGGATCAATTTCCTGTTTTTCATAGGTTTTAATCGGTAAAGAAAATTTATTTTTCAATTTTACGATTGAAGCCTCTGCTTTTCCTCCGGGATAAAAAATATTAAAATCAGTCGTTTTTTCCAATGAAGCATAGGGAAAGAAGCTGTGAATTTGCTTTTCAATATTTTCTCGAAATTTTTTCGGTATAGCGATAAAAAAAATGATTTCCTCGCTTTTGGCGGAATTGGCGATTTCCAAAGAAATGCAAGGCGATCCGTATATCAATCGCTTGAAAAAACCGCGCGTATCGCGCACAGAAGAAAAAGCGGTTAGCATTTGTTCCATGGCGCCAATTTCGCCTTTCCAAGTCTCACCTTCCTTGCTTTTTTCTTCCTCGGTTTTATTAATCTTGGAAACTCGAATAACATCCAAATCAAGATTCATTGACTGATTAATTTGCGCGCGAAAATTCAAAAAACTGGAAACCACCATCCAAGCTCCGCTAATTAAAGTCAAAAAACCGGAAACCGCCAAACTTATATTGATTAAATAACTATAATCGAGTTCCATCTTTTTTTATTTTAGTTTATAATTTTAGTTTTATCAGACACTTGTGATCATTCCTTTTTTGACTAATGCATCATGCAAATCTTGCGCAAGCAATCGATCGTGCAATTCATCAAGCAAATAATTATCTTCCAAATGTCTTGCGACTTTTACTGCATGCACCACTCCCTTATTTTCCGCCAAATTAACTAAATTATTCACTTTGCTCTCATAATCAATCTCGCTATTTGCCGTTTTGGCATCGTCAGAAACATCACTATGAACAATATTTGTCGGATTTTTAATTTTAGAAATTATTTTATTATATGCATCATCCTTTTCCATGGCGCCCTCTTTTCGCTCTGTCCCGCTTAAAGTAGCCTCTGTGCTATTCTTTAAAACCGACTCATCGCTTTTTTTTTCCATTTCAACATTAGCATTCTTTTCAACGCCCCCTAGAAATTTATTTTTTAAATCCAAATCTTTTTCATCAATCGGTTCCAACATAAAATTATTTTAATATTAACGATTTATATTGCTTCTTTCATTTCTTTTTTAAAATCAAAAATGATTTTTTCCACCATTTCATCGTAATTATACACTCTTTCATGTAAAAACGCACTTATTTTTTCCGGGTCATTATTTTCATCCACCATTTTTTCATATTTTTCGCGATCGATATCATTCAATCTCTCCATCGTTTCCACAAATATTCTTTTTAGCAAAACTTCTGTCATTTTAATCAGCAACTCTTCTTGCTTATCTTGAGGCAAATTGGAAAGTCCTAATTCTTCAACTAATTTTTTTCGGACTTCTTCTTGTTCCAGATTTAGTTTATCGTTTTGATCATCAATATCCATATGTTTCTTTTAAAATTTTAATTTTTACACTTTATTTACTTATATCATAAATTTTATTCGCGTATGGATCAAATTCCATTCCTTTGGAAGCCATTATCTTTCCGACTACGCGACTCGTCCAAGAAAACATTGTTTCCCCCGATTTTACCCGCACTGCTTTTTCGCCAAAATGCGTCTGCACATATCTTAAAAATTGATCGAATTTCGGATTATTTTTCTCATTGATAGAAATAAAATCAATCGCTTTGATTTTTTTTAATCCTTCCAATCCTCCTTTTATACCACTTTCACCAAAAGCATCTCCGGAAATTTTTCTAAAAATGTTTTGGTATAGCGCTTCATATTTTTTATTTGCCACATCCAGCGCATCGCGCGCACCGGTAAAATTATACTTATCAAAAAATTTCGCCCTTTTATATGCATCCTCAGCCAGTTTTTTTAATTCTTCCGCTTTGATTATTTCTTTTTGAAATTCGGCACTTTCCGCGAAAACCGATTCAACCGGTTTTGCAAAAGTTGCAACTTCGGTATGGTGCGAATTGAAGCCGGATAGGCGATCAACTTTAACCGTGCCTTTTTCCCAATCAACAATAACTTTTTCCCCCGGCCTAATTTTGCTTAATTTTTCAATTGATTCTAAATTCTTAGGGTTAGAAGCAATTTGATGAGCCAATCTGTTCGCATCCGGTCTGCTCATACCTTCTGCCAATTTTTGATGTATTATTATTTTTTCAACATTTTCATTTTTTGTAACAATATGTTCCAAGGTATTTCCAAAAACTTTTGGTTTTATTTTTACACCATCTAATGTTTTTTCAACTGAACCAGGCACTAATTTTTCCGTGTCAATATTTTTCGGCAATTCAATAACTTGTTCCATTTTTTCTCCCGTCGAACCGGAAATATTATGCGCCAAACTCGCCGGAGCCTTGACTGGTAAAATATTCGATTGCTCTGCGGATGGCGTCACTACTGGTGCTTTGGTCGGAATTATTTTTGCATTTTCAACTTTAGGCGAAATAATATTGGAATGATTAATATTTTCTACAGTATGTGCTGTTCCGATATTTTGCATTGCTCCAAGATCCGCATTCGGCTTTGTGATTCCTAATCTATCACTTAGCCAATGAAAATTTCCATGACTACTATCCATTCCCATGCCCCATTTCATCAAATACGCCGGGGAACCCGAAACAACAATGGCGCTAACCCCCAATCCGACAAAGAAACGTTTTTTGACCGACCTGCGTTCGTTTTTTAAGCTTTCGGCATAAGTTTCAATTTCTTCATTCAGTTTTTTTTCAAGAAAAGAAAACTTATCTTCCCATCTGGACTCTTCATTTTCACCTTTGAAATCAGATCGCTCATCGATTATTTCCATTTCATCAAAAATTGCCTTTTTATTTTTTTCCGCTTCTTTTTTTTGATTTTTTCTGGAAATGGTTTCCATTAACGCTGCCGATCCAACGCCGGAAGCCGCGCTTCCGATTATTCTTTGTCCGATATTCAACATTCCAATTCCCAAACCGACCCCGGTCGCTCCGGTCATTGTTATGCCAAAACCTCCCGCCATAAGCACTCCGGAAATTAAAAGTTTCTTTTTCCAATTTAATTTACGATAAGCATTGACCCACTCAGCACTTTTTCCCAATATCCTTCCTCCCAGATTAGCTCCCTGCGCCTCAGCTCCGGCTTTTGTCCTGGCTTCATAAAGTCGAATTTTTTCATCATAATCAAAATAATCCACCAGCCTTTCCATATCCATTTTCAAATCTTCAATCTTTTCACTTCTTTCTTCCGGCGACAATTTCAAATATTTTTCTTTTATGCTGTCAACCTTCAACTCTCGCAACTCTTTCGATCTTTCTTGATAAACTCTATATAGTTCCGCAACATCCGGAACAACTTTTGGATTTTTACCAAATTTTTCTCCTAAAATTTTTTTTATTCGCGCGAAAGTGCTTTCCGCCTCAAAATTGATTTTCGCATAAGCCTTGCGCGCCTCAAAGACAAGCCTTTCTTTTTCCAATAATCTTGCGCTCTTTTCGTCATCTTGTTTTTCTAAATTCAAATCTTTATCATCAGTTTTATTTGGCACAATAACCTTTTCAATTTCTGTTTCTGTTTCTATGCTATCAACATCCCGCCTTTCAAGCTTATCCTGTTTTTTTTGTTTCTTTTTTTGGAGTCCCAACAAATCTTCCAATCTACCGCGACTGCCCGGCAAACTTCCGATAAAACTTTCAAACACTTCAAAAGGAATCGTTGTTTTGAAACATTTTTTTTCATCGAAACCATCAATACTCACACCAACCAAAGCGTTTTTTGCATAATATCCTTCAAAATGAAGGATGACTCCATCATCATCCGCATATGGCTGATTGAAGGCGCCAAATTTTTTTTTCAGATAATCTTTATATTCTCTCTCAGTCGCACATACCTCCGCTTGATTTTGTTTTTCTGATTTAAATTGATTCATATTTTTTATTTCGCTATCATCTTGACTAAATTATACAATAAAAAATATTTTAAAACAATTCTATCACATCATCTTTCCGCGTAAGCGCGCCAAATATGAAAAACTACTATTTCAAAAAACTAAAAAAATAATTGTAGAAAAAATATTGACAAATACATTACCATTTTTTGCTTTATTATAGGAATATTTTCAATAATAAATAAAAACTATAAAAAAATACTTGACAAGTTTTTACCGTATGATATATTGGATACAAATAGTTCTTTCAAATTGAAAAAGCAAGCCAAGAAAGGAGGCTTGCAAAAAAGGGAAAATAGCCCACCCATGCAAGAGAAAAATTTCTCTTCATCCGCTTTTTTGATCGATTCTAAAAATTTTTTTTCATCGGTCTTTCTCAACTACTGTTTTCTTCTTCCCCTCCCTCCACTTATCACCCCACTTCCCGCCCACTTTTTTTTCATCCCCCCCCTATCTCCCATATCTTCATCCCTTTTTCCATCCATTTTCCTCCCTCTTTTCCACATCTTCTTTTTATCCTTTCACTCTCCGGAATAAATCAACGTATTTATTCCTTTTTTCTTTATTATCAAATTATTTTCTATATTCAATATGGACATCATAATACTAAAAAAGCTCGGCCTTGACGAAAAAGAAATCAAAATTTATTTAAAGCTACTTGAATATGGCGCGATTTCCGTTCGCAGACTGGCTGAACTTATCGCACTTAACCGCGGAACGACTTATGACGGCTTGAAGCGTCTACAAGAAATCGGATTAGTCAGTTATTATTATCAAGAAAAAAAACAACATTTCATCTCCGAAAATCCGGAAAAACTACTTGAAATTTTAAAGAAAAAAGAGGATGAAATAGAGGAGGCAAAAAACGAAATCCTTACCGTCATCCCCAAGCTCAAATCCATTCAAAACAAAAACAATCTTAAGCCCGTTTCCAAATTATATGAAAAACACACAGGCATAAAAACAATTTTGGATGATTTGTTATCCTCAATGAGCACCTTGCCGGAAAAAGAAAGATGCTACCATATCTATTCTTCAACTCAAGCCAGCGCCGATATTCATACAGCCTATCCGCATTTTACCAAAGAAAGAATTAGAAAAAATATTAGCGTAAAATCAATTTCTCTGGCCAGGGGCGGAAAATTGCATGGACTGGATAATCGTCGTTGGCTGGGAACCGACAAAGACTCTGCCACTTTTATTTTAATTTATGCGGGAAAATGCGCTTTTATTTCCCGCGATTCCGAAAATATTCCAGTAGGAATTTTAGTCGAGAACAAAATGATTTATGAAACTCAAAAAATGATTTTTTTAAAACTTTGGAATTTTTTGAAATAGCTCTCTTGAAAAAACTTATTTTAGATATTCTTCCCGCAATATTTCCGCCTTGCCATGTTCAACAAATTGATCTTCAACGCCAATTAATTTTATTTCGGTTTTAATTCCGGCCTTGGCAAGCTCTTCCAAAATTGCACTACCAAATCCACCGGATTTGACATTTTCTTCCAAAATTATAGCCATATCGGCAACACTAATGGCAGAAATAAGTTCCATATCAAGCGGTTTAATAAAACGAGCATTATACACGGCGCAATCCGAATCACCATCTGCCATTAGCAATGCTTTTTCAATTTGATTACCCAATGAAATAATCACTTTTTTCAGACCGCTTCTCACAAGTTCCGCTTTTCCAAGCACAATTGGAATGCGCTTTAAATCAGAAGTTTTTTTTCTTACTTTATTTTCCGCACTTCCTCGCGGATAGCGGATGGCAACCGGTTTTTTTAGTTTAAGCGCAAATTCAAGCATCATTGCAAGTTCTGCGCCATCGCGTGGTGCTAAAAAAATAAGATTAGGAATTGAACGCAAAAAACTAATATCAAAAACCCCGTGATGCGTCGGTCCATCTTCCCCAACGAAACCGGCACGATCCAACGCAAAAATCACCGGCAAATTTTGCAAACAGACATCATGAATAATCTGATCAAAAGCTCTTTGAATAAATGTAGAATAAATCGCCACTATTGGAGAAAATCCATTTTTTGCCATTCCGACAGCGAAGGCAACGGCATGATCTTCGCAAATTCCCACATCAAAAAATTGATTAGGCAACGCATTAGCCAAAATATTAAGACCCGTTCCACTCGGCATGGCCGCGGTAATACCGATTATTTTAGGATTTTTTTTCGCTAATCGTAAAATTGTTTCTCCAAAAATATCTGTAAAAGATTTAGTTTGTGAACTTTTTTGGCTATTGCCATTTTCCAAATCAAACGGCGACACTCCATGAAATTTTTCCGCTTGATCTTGGGCAAATTGATAACCAAAACCCTTAATCGTTCTGGCGTGAACAAGAACCGGTCCCGGATAGTTATCCGCTTCACGCAAAGCGCAAATAATTTCACTAATGGAATGCCCATCGACCGGGCCAACATAATGAATGCCTAATTTTTCAAAAAGTAATCCCGGCGTTCCGACTTGCTTGAATGTTTTTTTTAATTTTTGAACAGTTTTTAAACATTTCTGATTTCCGGAAAATGCGCAAAACTGGGCTAAATTGGCAATATTTTTTTTTACTTCTTGATAAATTTCAGTTCTTTCAATTCTTCTGGTATATAGAGAAAGTGCTCCTACATTTTCAGCAATCGACATACGATTATCATTTAAAACAATCGTCATTTTTGTCTGCAAATATCCGATTTGATTGATCGCGGAAAGCGCCAAACCGCCTGTAAAAGATCCGTCTCCGATTACGCAAACTACGCGATTTTTTTTGCCGGAACGTTTATTTGATTCAGCAATGCCCATTGCGGAAGAAATCGACGCGCTGGCGTGTCCGGTTTTAAATAAATCGTATTCGCTCTCCAACGGATCGGGAAAGCCGCTTAAACCATTCTTTTGACGCAGAGTTTCAAACAAATGCTTGCGCCCGGTAAGAATTTTATGTGCGTAACATTGATGCCCGACATCCCAAATCAACGAATCGCTCGGACAATCCAAAAATTTATGCAACGCAATCGTAAGTTCAACCACGCCTAAATTTGAAGCCAAATGCCCTCCGGTTTGGGAAATATTTTCCAACATAAACTCGCGAATATCTCTTGCCAATTCCGCAAGCTGTTTTGTCGAAAGATTTTTCAGATCACAGGGAAAATTAACTTTTTTCAACATAGTTTTATTCGCAAAAAAACCAAAAGCTATCTTTATATCTTAATTCGCATTTTTCACACTTTTAAAATAATCGAAGCTATTGACAAACGCTTGCGCGATTCTCCTGGAAGTATAATTTTCTTCCAAATCCGTATCAATGTTTATTTGTTCAACATCTTCAGGCATGAGATTATTTCTTTTTAAAATCTCGTCAAAAAACGGCAATAATTTTTGAGAAATATTTTCCTCTTGTGAAAAAACAGTTTCATCAAGCGTTTTTTCTCCTTTTTTCAATATCAGCTTAACCGTTTTATTTTTTATTTCAATAATAATGATTCGCATAAAAATAATCGCGCCTTATTTATAATTTATTTTTTAATTTTTGACCAATCAAAATTCCATGGGTCATCCTTTCTTCCTGGCGCAATTTGATTGTGTCCTAAAATATTGGAAATAGGATATTTTCCCTTTAAATAAACAATCAACTCATTAAGACTGTCATATTGCTTTTGAGTTGGGCTGTCACTTTTAGTCTCAACTATTTCCACTCCAAGAGAAAAACTATTCACATCCGTCCTTCCGTCCGGCATCTTACTTTCACCGGCCTGATAGGCAATATTCTGATCAGCAACAAGCTGATAAACCTTTCCTTCGCGATCAATTAGAAAGTGAGGAGCTACGCCATAAGTTTTATATTCCGCAATCAAACCAGATACATCATATGGATTGTTTCCACTGGCATCATAGGAAGAGTGGATAATTAATGTGTCAATTTTTCGCACATCACTTTTTTGAAAACCCCATCCCACCAATTTATTAACTATCGCCAAGCCAGTGATCGTCCCTCCTATTGCTTCATTTTTTTTAATATTACTACTATTGCTTTTTATCATGGAATTATTTTTAGCGCCATTATCAGTTGCGACTTGCTCTTGGGTAGTTTTTTTATCTTCACCTTGCGTGTCAACATTTTTTTCCACAGAAACAGCCTCCTGATTGGAAACAAAATCCTGTTGCAAATTCAACTCAATTTTTTTATTTACATTTTGCCATTTTCCATAATGCCACAAAAAAAAGCTTGCCAGCCCGCCCAGCAATAAACATCCCCCTGCTATTTTGATTTTATTTTTTCTCAACATAAAACCATTCTAGCACATTCAAAATAAAAAAACAGTTGTCATATCATGTTAATTTAATCCCTTTTTCAAGCCATATTTTGGTTATTTGCAAATTTATGTTAAACTTAATTTTGTTGTTTGCTTAATATTATAATTTATAAAAAATCACATGCAAAACATTCAAGATTTATTTGATGCGCTTCAAGCCACAAAAAAAGAACAGAAAGAAGTAAAAAGAGAATACCATGACGCGCTAACAAACTCCAATGGGTATGAAGAAGTGAACGAAGAATTAAAAAAACTAAGAGAGAAAAAGAAAAAAATCGAAGCAATGACGCAAAGTCGCATGGGAGAACGCTATATTCTTTTGGAAAATTTGAAAAAGAAAATTGACGAGCTTGATCAATCTATCACAGATATCGCAATGACTACACTAATGGAAGGCAAAAGTATTGAAATTAAAGATCAATATGACAATCTTTATGAGCCGACATATAAAATTATCTTTAAAAAATCTTCCTAATTGAAAAAATAATTTTAAAAAAATCGCGTAATTCACCGACATCCGGTTGCTATTGATTTATTTTTTATTCAGTGTTAATATATTTTTTAGAGTCGCTTTTGACTCATTGTTTGTGTTTGGCCTCATCGTCTATCGGTTAGGACATCAGGTTTTCATCCTGAAAAGAGGGGTCCGATTCCCCTTGAGGCTACGAAAAAAAGAACCGGGTAAAACCGGTTTTTTGCAATCATTTTTCATCACAACTTTTTTCATATTCCAATTATCAAGGGCACAGGCATTTTATCCTTCCTTTCATTTGCCAATTACCATATAAATATGTATAGTCTGCAGTTACGGAACAAGAGTTTGCATCACTATCGGCCAATGTTCCATAGGATGCATAGCAATAGGGATTATTTTGAGCAATTCCGAAAGTACGATAATCCTT